>WJKO01000549.1 GCA_014729055.1 Promethearchaeota archaeon
ATATAGAGGATTCAAATTGGAATCTTTAATAATCAGAATAATGCTCCAAGGTCACAGAACCCAGTTTATTTGTTTGTCTGCGACAATTTCAAACCCAGAATTGCTTGTTAATTGGTTAAACTCTATTTCAGAAAGGTGTCTTTCTTCAAAATTTATATTAATTAAATCAAATGTTAGACCGGTTGAATTAAATTACCGTATAGAAATAGCACGAAATAAAGATTCACACATAAGACAGAGTATAAAAAAGTGTCTAAACGAAGGAGGACAAGTATTAATATTTACAAATACCCGTAAATCTTCAAAAAATAATGCAAAAAAATTCAAAACCACCACTAAAAGATATCTAAGCGAACAATCAAAGAATTATATCGAAAAAGAAATATCTTATGTAAAAAAGAAGGATGGAAAGAGCAGAGATCTTCACAATTTATTACGAGATGGCATTGCTTATCATAATGCCGGCCTAATTTCTTCAGAACGAACTCTGATCGAGAAATTATTTGCAAAAAAACATATAAAAGTAATATGTTGTACGACTACGCTTGCTGCAGGGATAAATACTCCCGCGAGACTGGTAATTCTACGGGATTTCAAGAAGAAAATCTTATTTTCATATAAAAATTCATTTGAAGTAAAAAACGGAGCTCTTGCAGATAAATACAAAGAACTACCCGGGGTAAACTCAGGATACTTCATCCCATTTTCAAACAATCAAGTTTTTCAACTATTAGGTCGGGCAGGAAGACCAGGTCTTGATATTACCGGGACGGGCGTTATTTTGGTCAAGGACCAAGCAGAATATGAATGGGTCGAAAATAACTACTATAAATATAATCAAGAAAATAATAAATACGAACCAAAATACAATCCCGTTATTTCTACCTTGAATAAAATTGGTGCGTTAAGGGAGCAGGTTTTGTTATTAATTCATCAGTTAGAAGGTGCCAGCATTGATCAATTAGTTAACTTTTTCAAATTGACATATTTTAATTATAATTTCAAATCAAAGATCGGGATTGAAAATTACTTGTATATTAAGCCACTTGACACTAAATCAATCTTGGCTCTTCATTCGAACAAAAGTCCCGTAGAAAAGTATGTCAATAGCATCCGAGACATTTTTATTCAGAAATTATCGAAAGATATTGTTGATTTCTATGTAAATTTTCATGAACAATTACTAATTAGATTTGATATCAATGAAGGTATAGTCTGTTCCTGTGGACAAATAATAAAACCAGAAAAACTTAAGGAATATCATTTTGTCCGAAATGACTATCAATTTTGTCCTCATATTATCGCAGTCTTGCAATATTTAGTGCAAAATAAAGATCGTCAGATTGAAATATCTTCCAAAAATTCTAAGAAATGTAAGGAAATCATATTATACTTAGATGATATTATTCCGCAAGCATTACGAACAGAGCGGATTATTGATTTCTTGCTTAGAACCGGGTTTATTATAGAAGAAGAGAGAAATTCTGGCATCTCAATTTTTGAATGCACTGATTTCGGAAAACTGACGGTCAGATTATATCTGAAACCAATTAGCATGTTATATCTACGCGATATTATTTTAGATAATTCATTGAGTAACTTCAACGAGATTATTGATGCCGCTTGGGTGTTCCTCAAAAATGAAGGCCGATATAGGTCGGAATTATATACTCATGCTATGGAAATGTGGATTAATGAAGAAAAAGTTGATAGTATTTTAACCAAATACAACAATATATCAGGTGGAGATTTCTATAATTTCCAGAGAGATCTGGTTAGAGTTATGGGACATTTTGAAAGTGTCGCTCAATTTTATGACAAATCGGAATTATCGGATAATGCAAGAACACTAGCAAAGAGAATTGAACATGGAATTAAAGAAGAACTCTTTGATTTAGTTATAAGAATCAAGGAAGTAGGAAGAATCAGAGGTCGAATTCTATATAACGCAGGATTTGAAAAAGTAGGTGATATATACAATTCAAATCCAGTAGAGATAAAAAATAAGACGCGACTAAGCCCCAAAATCTGTAAGATTATATATGATAATAGCATTCAAATAAAACATGAAATATTTTCAGATTGAAATTAGATATCTTCTTCTTTTTTTAGGCGAGAAAAGTATTTGAAAGTTATTTCAAATTCTTCAGAATAATCATTAAATCTACTTGACACCTTATAAAGAGAAATTA
Organism: Promethearchaeota archaeon; assembly: GCA_014729055.1. Taxonomy (GTDB): domain Archaea; phylum Asgardarchaeota; class Lokiarchaeia; order Sigyniarchaeales; family Promethearchaeaceae; genus WJKO01. The sequence goes on from WJKO01000549.1 coordinate 2,193, forward strand.
TATCTCCAACGTTCAATTCTTCATATTCTTGTGCAAGCTTATCCCAGAAATTCACGATAATTGTACCCGTTTTATCAGATAAACGTAACTTAAACAAATACGTGTCTTCTCGAGAAGGTCTTTGGATCGTTCTTAATGGTTGCTTTTCGATTATTATTCCTTGAATATTGATCAATTGTTCTTTATTTGCTGCAAAATTAATAGGAGTAAATTTCTCGGCATCAGATCTAGGATCTTTAAGAATAACTTTTACTACCGTGGTATTTTTACTATGCAACTCCAATTTGCTTGTTCGTTGGTTCTGTTTTAGGTATAAATCTTTAATAAACACAACATCACCTTCATCTGATTTATTTAGTTCGTATCGATCATCATTCCAGAATATAATGTCTACCTTCCCCGTATTGTCTTTGAGATTTATTTTCTGTAAAGCACCTTGCTCAAAATTGTATACCTCTTGCTTTAGCATTATCGTTCCTTGAACGGATAAACTGTAGGTTTGAGTATTAAGATCGCCGATGTTGACTATTTGCGATTTTATAGGTTTTTTAGGAAATTCTATGGAATTGACATCCGTCGGAAGAAAGTCAATATCCCCCATGTGCCCGATATGTATTTCAGGTATGTTATCATTGTTGAATTTCACTTTTCCATTTAATATTTTAACTAATTTATTAATTTTGAATGCTTTTTTCGCAGTATATGATGCCTTATCATCCCATAATAAGACCTTTATTTCATTGGTCGAATCATACAACCAAATCACAGAATAATGTCCTTTAGCCCCATCTTCAGATCTATCAAATTCTTTAGGCGGTATATAATATGCGACTCGTCCATAAAAGCTAGCATAAGAGTTGTCTTGACTTATATCCTCAATTTTTATACAATCTTGAGCAAATAATTCATTGTTGGGGTTTAAAAAATCAATACCCATTTGTTTGGATAATACATACAGAGCATCATCTCCAGTAATTAAATCATCACTATATTCGGCAATCCTCTCGAGTTTTTCTTTAACTTCGGATTTTGTTAATCCAATCTTCAGTAGTTGAGTTGTAATATCAAGTTTCGATAACATTTTTTTTCCTCATCATTCTATATAGACTAGATATTTAAAAACAAAAAAATTAAAATCAAACTTTGGTGAATCAAAAGATATGAACGAAGAAATCAAAATCAGAGGAAAATATAAAATCGTTGATGGAAAACCAGTAATTGAGACCTTATTTGCAAATAATCCAGATCCATTTGATATTCCAGTATCAGAACTATTTGAGGATTTAGAGAATAAAGGCATATTTGTAAAAATTATGCCCGAAAATGTTGGAAATCCCATCTATGAAGAGGCTAGCTGGGAAATGGTTGATATTAACCACGTTGATTCTAATTATGCACATTGCAGTGAAGAAGGGAGAGAACGCTTCCTTGATATGAAATTTGGTATGATGGTACATTGGGGGTTTTATTCGGTATTAGGGATCCCAGAATCATGGCCTGCAAATGCCACAAGGTGTGAACCTGGCTTTTTAGATGTATATTATACATTATGGCAAGTATTTAATCCTACAGAATTCAATGCAGATGAATGGGCGGAATTGGCAGAAAAAGCGGGTATGCAATTCTTCCAATTGACCACAAAACATCATGATGGTTTTTGCATGTTTGATACTAAAACAAAGACCAAGGCACGTAAACGAAATGTACTCGACCATGGTCCCGGCGTTGGATTAGTAAAGGATGTGGAAATAAACTACAGTATAATGGATACACTATACAAACATGACATAATAGGCGAAGTTATCAACGCGTTTCGTAAACGAGGATTAGGAATTGGATTATATTTTTCTCATATCGATTGGAATGATCCAAATTTCCGGTGGGATAAAGCAAATAGAAGTTATGACCCTAAGTACAGACCAGAAACCCATCCAGAACAATGGAAAGCATTCATTGAAAGAGAAAGAGAACAATTAAGGGAAATATGTAGCAATTACGGTAAAATTGACCAGATATTCTTTGATGGCTCGTGGCATGGACTTGCTTGGAACGAGTTAATAGATATAATAAAGATGTGTAGAGGATTGCAACCCGATTGTATGTTCAGCAATAGGGGAATTGGTGCATATGGTGACTTTACTAGTCCAGAACGCTGGATACCTAAGACGGCAGATGATGATAGAACTCATGGTATGTTATGGCAAGTCTGCGACCCTATCCATACATCTTGGGCTTATATTCCTCAAGATAAATATAAGGATATTGGTGTGTTATTACATAATTTTGTTGACGCAATATCAAAAGGGGGAACATATGTATTCGCAATAGCACCTATGTCAAATGGAAAATTCCCAGAAAAAACTATTAAAGTACTTACTACTTTCGGAGACTGGTTAAAGAAAAATGGAGAATCAATCTATGGTACCAGAAAATGGATAAAATCGAAAGAAAAAGACAAAGAAATATACTTTACAACATCCAAAGATAAAAAATATGTATATATTATTGTTTTAGGACCCATGGAAAAACAATTTGAATTAACTGGTTTACAACCTAAAGAAGATAGTGTTATAAAATTATTAGGAGAAAACATATCCATAGGTTGGAAATTATCTGATAATAAGTTAGAATTGACTTTATCCGATGAAATCTATGAAAAAATTAAGGACGAACTTGCGATTAGTTTTAGAGTTGAAGTTTAAGCTTCATTTAAATAATTCTCAAGTATATTAAGATTTTTAAAAAATTTCTTATGATCTACAATCTCTTTTTTTTTTATACACGCTTTAACGTAGTTTATAGCGATAGATATGCTTGGACTTGATTCTGATTTTGTGGGTATTTCCGGAGTCTCCATAATTGTTTTTTTCTCCACACTTGCGTTTTTTATTATCTGGGTTTTCTTAGTTGATACTTCTGGGGTAGAAATTATATCTTGATATACTAAATCTCGGAATGCAGATAATTTTGGTAAATTCACTGGTAAAAATTCAGCTAGTTTCTTCAAAATATTATACTGATTTTCAATAAATCTATTATCAACAATCTCTTCTATTATCTGGGACGCATTGGATAGCTTATCGTTATTTATTATTTGGTTAATGTGCAAACGCATTAAATTTTCAATAAATTGGGATGGTATTTGATGTTTCCAAGGACTTAATCTTAATTCAATATATAATCCTTCAGGTGATAGGATATTTTTTGCATAGAGTGGTTCTTTTATCTCTTGTTGATAATCTTCCAGTAATACCAAGAACGCCCAATAAACATCGGCACTTAGCGTTTCTATCTCAGACAGTTCATGGATGTACTTTTTCGCTTGGCTCTTAATCGGAGAATGTAAAGATTGCAGCTTATCTTGGCTGAATTCTCCAGTTTGGTAACCATCAACAGCCTCTTCTTGCAGAGAATTATTATCGTTATGATTATTATCTCTGTTATCTTTGTGATTATTGTCGTCTTTATTCCTCACAGGGGTTATGCTCTTTTTTTCCTGTTTAGCAGCATTAAAATTAATCCCATTGCCGCCTACTCCCACTTCTAAATCATAATAACAATTTATATGCCTCTCAATCATATGTGCAAGATGTTTTTTCTTGATCCAATTATACTCCATATAGAGAAGCTTTATCAAGCGATTAGTCTCCCGATAATCAGGATTGCCGAGAGATGCGTAAACTTCCTCAATTTTCGTAGTAAACTTGTTTAATTCATCTTTACCTGCGGATAAAGCAAGAACGGGTACATCTTGTTCTTGGATTTTATTTATTATTGATTTTTCCCATTTTAAATTATCTGTTATTTCAGGTATAAATACTCCGCGCTTAATGTCATAATATACAATATTCTTCTTTTTTTTAAAGAAATCTATTAATTCAGAATCGTTATTCAAAGCAATTATATAACGGATTTCAGAATTATCGGTAATAACTTCTAAATGTTCTAATTTGGGATTATTAAAAAAATATAACCTTTTTTTACCTTGATCAAACCCATTTGTTAATATACGAAGTGATTCTGCACTTGCTATCTCATTTAAATCCAGTGGATATGTATCAAACATCTGTAAAATCGAGATTAAATCATCAAACTTTTCCATATTACAATAATTTCTGATAACAATATTCTCACTCTTAAATAAAAAAATATGGATTAATTTTGAGTTTAAATAAGTTATATCGAACGACATTATTCTTTCATCCTTCTATTTTTATTTTTAACATTAGATGTTAAGTTGTCATTTCATCATACATTTCGTATTCTTCTTTTAATTCTTTCATCGGTTTACATCTTGCCCCTTCATAACAGTTAAAACATGGACCATTTACCCAAAAATATCTATGTTTAGATGTTGATTTGGTTATCAATATTATGGGAAGCTTTGTTTTGGGACAAGTAGCATACGTAACTTCTATTTTCCCCGATCTCGGTAGTGGATAACTAAAATCACATTCAGGATTTTCGCACTTAATAAACCGTCCACCCCTCGAGGATCTATAGATAGTTAATTCGTCTCCACATTCGGGACAATCTCCTGCATATTCTATTCTTCTCATTTTTTCACCACGCAACCTACTGTTTTTTATATTTTTGACATGTTGTCAATATTCAGTCGAATTCGATTTTCGTCTCTTTCTTCCTCCTTCTCTCCGAAATCACTTTCTAAATTAATGTTGGAGGCATAACAAACTTGTTTTTCCATCATTCCGTTACCAAATTGCGACCCAGCCATAAATCTAGATACAATCTGTTTTTTATTTTCCTCTTGCACATTTTCGTCTTGATAATATTCATCATTGGATGAAAGTCTTGAAGGCACTGGATCGATTTCATAATTCTCATCATTTATAGGGTACACCTCGCTTTTATCAACTCCATCATCTTCTAAACTTATATCATCCTCGAAACTCGTATCTTCTTCATCAAATTCCGTCAGTCCCTCTGAATCTATATTCTGATTATAGTAAGTCTGATCATTGGTTTCTTCATTGTATTCAATGGCATCCTCAAACCCATCATTATCCTCACTTTCAATGTCGTCTTCCATACTTTTCAAACCCAAATCAAAAAGTCCAAAGGTTGTGGAACTTGCTAATTCTCCGGTTATTGGATTAGATTTTCGTTTCTTTTTCATAGCCGATTTAATTGCATAACCCGAAACAGTAATACCAAAAACGCAAATAGCCGCTATAATTAATAGTTTGGAATTAAAATTGCTTGGAATATCAGGTCCATCTTCAATATTAACGTCGATTGAAAATTCACACGTGGAAATATCACCTTCCGTCTTAATATTTGGAATTATCTCCCCATTGACCTCACAGCTCACGTTTTTTAAGTAAATACTGCTAATCTCCAATTCCATTGTAAAGTGTTCTTTAATATTGGTCGTATTAATTTCGATATTTGCCCATTGGATGCCAGAATTTACCATTTCACCGATCGTAATACGAGAACCCATTTCTGATGAAGCGATAAGCGATTTTTGTACATCAAACAATTTTACAGTGATATTATAATCATCAATAGGTTTGAAATCATTGGTTCCTTTGCAAGAATCAATGTAGAGACCGACATTATACGTTAAAATTTCGTTTGTTTTAAGTGTTAGGCCGTCTTCTACGGATTTTATATCAATATTTGAATGAATATTACAGTCAACAGTATATTCAAACTTGCGATCTGCTATATTGACGCTTTTTTGCGTTAGTTCTAAGTTGAATAAGGGATAATATTCCATGGTAATCGCCTCTTCCAATTCATAATAGTAGAAACCCTCAGATTCTGAATAAGAAAATATATATTGTTCACTATAACCCGAAGATTCTGTATATATTCGCAGATATATCTGTTGGTCATCGTAATTAAGTTCAGAGATTCCCGACACCTTTATCCTCAGAGAGGCAGTGAATCCAACATATAGATTGGGATTTTGAATAAATTTAACGGATGAAAAAATGTTCGTATGCATTAGAGACAGTAGGTGCATTTCACCCGTAGATAGAATATTATAGTATTCAGCAGATGGCGCTGAAGTAAACCATTGAGAATATATCTCCCGAAGTGATTCCAAATGCAAATAATGATCTTCATTCAATCCCAGCCATTCTCCGAGTAATGTTGCATATATTGCTCCGTTATAAGAATAATCGACATTTATGCCAAGATATTCAGGATTTTCTAAGATCCAAGTGGACAATTTTTGTAAATTTAATGGATCAATTACGCCAAATCCATATGTTTCCTCGATTAGGTAGACATAATATGTCACTTGAGTCGTATAATCCCAATAACTATTGCTGTTATCTTCGCAATAACCCTCTGAAAAATACATGCTTGTCTCGTTTTCTATTTTTAGAAAATTTAAGTATTGTTTCAATGAGATTACATCAATCTCGTTCAAATAATTAGATCCCAACGTACTATCTATTATTTCGAGGCATTTCGTCCCCAAATATGTGGTTTTTATTATCCCGTAGTTACTATCAGGGTCTATTATGCTTTTATAACTAGAACTGGGCAGAAATGCACCTTTCATATCACACTCTGTTAAGATCTGGCTATTAACTATTTCCACGGATAGTGAATTAAAATCTATATCGACAACAGCATCATCCAACTTATTTAATAACTCGAAAATTGAAAGTGCTGCGAACGTTTGATGAATGCCGTCCCCATAATTAGACAAAGATGATGCATTAAATGGTATCATTGAAAATTCTGCTGGAAGTGTGTAATAGTTTTTTTGAGCTATATCACTATATGAGAACCCCGGATATTCTACAAAACGTAATCTTTCACCTGTTGCATTAGAAACAATGCATCCTTTAGTATAATTATAGATTTTTTCTTTATCAAAGCTTGTCAATTGATTAAGCTTACCGCATTCTTTTAAGTAATTTAGATTCTCATAGATCTTTGTGATTGATGGGTGATATCGACTTATAGGCATGAAACTAATGGTTTCATTTCCGTTATTAACTACTGTTCTCTTGAAGTCCAATATACCCGAATTTAAATTATATAATATTTGGGGAATAAAAGAATAGCCAGCGTCCAAATATGCCTCCACTACCAAGTATTGATTGAAAAGATAATATGATTTGCCCAAACCATCTACGATCGGACTTTTATACTCACAGATAGGCCAATATCCTAGTGTTTCATTCAGACCTGTCTCGATATAGTCTTTTGCCCTTTCACGATCAATATTAGAATTTAAATCCAACATGTTGTCTATATATAAGGCACATGCCGTAGAATAATACTGTGGACTCCCCAAACGCAACTTATCAGGATCATATCTATTATAAATCCCCCCATAATCAGTGCTGTTAACTTTTTCAATGAATTCCTTTAGATTCTCCATGTTTACGGATGACGTTCTGTCCAGTGCATTTAATAGACGGATGGCATAATAAGTGGATTCAATTGACGTATATATAGCCATTTCATCATCAAAAAACCCTCCTTTGTTTCTATAGCCAGTAGTACTCTGTTTTCCCGCGATAAAGGATCCCAAGTTATTTTTTTGGGCGGTAGTCAAAGGATCCTCTTCAATCAAATTCAACGCTTGATAACAATAATATGATAGTTTAACTGAACTTGACTCATAACCAGTAACATAATCGGTATCTATTAGGTGACAAAATCCTCCGTTATAAAGGTCAATTGCATTCTTTAAAAGAACAATCATATAGTCCTTTTCATATGGAGTCAACAAGTCTAATTTATCTATTATATCAAGAGCCAGAACCGCATAGGCCGTTTCCTCAATCTTACTATATGACATCTTGCGCATACAGTTTGAATAATTGAGAAATCCGCAATATCTATCGTGAAATAAACCTTCTGTGCTATTGAATCTGGACATGATATATGCTGCTATTTTATCCGCGTCGATCATTTCTATCGAGCCAATTAAGTCCAAAATCTTCAAGCCTTGGTATGTATTTTCAATTGTTGGCTCCCATTCATTGGTAAAAATATCACCATTTTGTATGCTATCAATAATAGCTTGTGAAAATAGGTCTTCTGTATCCTTATTCTGCTCTATCAATTGAGCTTCTTGTGTAGATAATATAGGATAATTCTCAGTCTGACCAATATCTTGAACTTCAAGCTTATTATCACACGTAGTTTGACCGAAATAACTCATCGGTATAAAAATCATACTTAATAATAAAATATATCCAGATAGTAACACTAATTTTCTATTCATAATTAACACCAAATTTTCTCATAATAGAACTAATTCAGTTATTTAAAAAGAAAAAAAAATGAGATACAAAAGTAAACAAAGTTCTTTTTATAGAGACGTGGATATTTAATATTATAAGTTTATGGGAGAATAGAAAAATGAAACCTAAAGATGATTTCAAGAAATTCTTTGCTGCTTTGAAGAATCCAAAGATTCAGATTAAACTACTAAATACAAATATGGATATTCGATATAAGAAACAACCAAAATTACGTGATTTAATAAAGGATATTTATTCTCGTATTTACAAAACTATTGAACTAGTTAATTCAGAAGAAATTGATGCACATAATGAATTACTCTCAAAAACTCAGAAAAAACGATGGAATCGGCATCTTATCCATCCATTGATAGATCAGAAGAAGATCATTGATACAAGAATAGTCTGTTTTGGTGTTGGTGGCATTGGATCTAATATATTATTAGGTTTATCTTATTCTGGAGTATCTAATTACAAAATTATTGATTCTGACACGATAGAATTATCCAATCTGAATAGACAGACATTTTATAATCCAAAACATATCGGAGAGTCGAAGGTAAAACGTGCTGAGAAAACAATGAAGTTGATCAATCCAGATATCAATATAAAATCCTTTGATATGCAAATAAACTACCCAAAAAACATTGAAATACTAGAGATGGACGAAAAAGACTATCCTGAAAATATAAAAAAGATTGACAAACTGATTAAATGGGGAGATTATATAATAAACGCTGTTGATTACCTCGGATCTCCATATCTCATTAATGATTTATGTATTAAGAATAAAAAACCCTATTATTGGGGGGTTGTTGATTCCTTTATGGGTAAAATCTTTAGTTATTATCCCGATAAAAAGCATGCTTGTTTGCGGTGTTTGTTTGATTCAGAAGGGATTCATAAAGATGAAATCTATCTAAGATACAAAGAGTTTAATGAAGATACCCCTAAAAATCCTAATAGTGGAATTATTGCTATAAATACTGGTGTGCTCATGGCTAATATGATAATTAATAATATATGTAAAATTAATGATGAGACTTCTAACAAATTTTTAGTATTTGATGCTATGAGAATGCAACTATTTAAGATACAAATGATAATTGATAATACATGTCTATGTCAAAAAATAAACTAGACTGATTTTAAGATTTAAGGGAAATATATGATAGAAACAGAAAATAAGGATAATAGGACTTATAATCAGTATTTAGCATATTTCAAAGAATACCTCGGATTTCCTTCATTGAGTAAATTTCAGAAACAGCACGTGGAGGAAGTCACTAAATCTTTGGAAAAGAAATTAAAAAATTACCAAAGATCCCTAGCAAAACTTAGAAGAATTATCTCAATTGATAAAGCTGATTTTGATATTAAATTCATAAAAAATCTCTTGAATAAACTAGGTATTACTGTTGATAAATTCATAAAAAATAATCAAATATTTAGAAGAAAAGATTTGGCGAAGATCCTATATGCTAAGAAGAAGATCACTAAAAATAATTTATTTAGGGCATTATTGGCTAAAGAATGTTTACTTTCTTTTTTTTCAAACAGATTAAGGCAAGAGCCCCTAATTGAAGCCATGGTTGTTAAAAGATTAATTCATGGAACAAAACCACTCAAAACTAGAGAAAAACAAGCATTAAATTTCTATTGGAATATAAAAAGACCAGAATTGGAAAAAAATATGGTTAAAAACGTACTCTTCCAACAATACCAATATTTAGATAAAATTGCTCTTCCAAAGTCAAATCTTGAAGAAGCATTTAAAATCCATACTATAAATTTAGCTCAACATAATCAATTTCTAACAGATGGAGATCCCGAATTAATTGATGCAATCCTTGATGATGGTTTCTTTACTTGGACAAAAAAAGCAACTATTAAACCAGATTTAATGAAATTCATTTTCTATATTAATGAATTATTTAATCAAAAAAAGATTCCATTTTCTATAGACTATGTAAGAGACAAGTTAGTAGAAGATGAAGAAAAAAACGTTCTTATAAATCGGAAATGGATAGATAATCCTGAAATAATACAAGAATATTGGAACGAAATGAACAGACAATCTATTTCTTTTGCAT
>WJKO01000045.1 GCA_014729055.1 Promethearchaeota archaeon
ATATTGCTGCACATATTGTTGGACCAGAGATTGTCCCTCCCTCGAATTCTGGTTGGGTATTTAATTATACAGAGGGCTTGAATTCAGAAATCATAGACGTTGAATATTTGTACGGACAAGGGTACTTTTTCTTGGGTTCGAAAGAATATATTGATGGAACAACATACTCATTCATCGGAGTAATCTCAAATGATGGTGAGTTGAATTGGTCGGTCGAGTTGAATGAAAAATATGAACAACCAGTAGCTATGATCTCAAATTGGACCGATGTGGTATATATATTAGCTAATAACAAGGACGGATGTATAATCGGGGCGTATTCCTTAGATGGAATTGAGCTCTGGAACACAACATTTGGGGGACCTGGTTACCATGCCACAATGATCACCATCATAAAAAAGGAATTATATTATTACATTGGAAGTAATGGGATCTTTATATGTGGGCAGACGGATAATGACGCGGGATTCTTAGCACATGTTAATGAAACGACTAAATCTATGGATTTTGTTATAGAACTCGGTGATGAACAAGATAATTATATTCCATATTGCATCGCAACTGACCCTCTTCTTTTAGATATAATATTTATTGCTGGAATTAAAAGTAATGCTACAGAATCAGACTTGGGAGTTATTATAAAATATAATTTTACATCTCATACGTTTGTGTGGGAACGAGTTCTAACGTTAAAAAAACCGATAATAAACGGATTACAAGTGGATGTTGTTGAAGGAAGAATAATAGCAGTAGGACAATTTCATAATGGTATTAAGAAATTAGATGCATTTATTCTATCGTTGAGATGGAATAATGAATATACATGGGACGAAAATGATACGCCGTATATTGTTTGGGGGGGAACTAGGGATGAAAGTGCTACGGATGTTGTCCTTATTGGAGAAGATACTCTAATGTTTTACATAACAGGTTGGACGAAATCTTATGGTCGCGGTCGAAAAGACATATTTTCTCTTAAAATAAAGAAAATGGGAACTCTTGAGTGGGAATTACTATGGGGGACTGGTTATAAAGACAGTGGTCTGTCTGTAACAGGCTTTCCCGGCAGATCTATCCTAATTTCGGGGCAATCTAATGATATGGGTGTCATCGTCGAAAACGCTGCAGAAACAATTCCGTTATTATCTAAGGTGTTTGGCTCTAATTTAAATGCCATATTAATGCCTATCTTCTTTTCAGCGATTATTATAAGTATTATAGTCTATAAAAAACATATTGAATATAGAGATAAATCTGAAAATCTAAAAGAATGGATTGACAATATGAGAGAAAACTGAAATCGGAGGTCAACTGGTATCTTGAAGAAGAAGTTTGAAAAAGCAGTAGTATTAATTATAGAGATTACGCTTTTAGTACTGAATATTACGCTCTATAATGTGTTATCTGACTCACCAAATTCGTGGCTAGGAAATTGGGCAAATATATTTGGCTTCATCTCATTTCTTATAGGTGGTGTAAAGGTTATAATTGAGTCGATTATAAATTTAATGCACAAAGATTTTACAGCGGATATTCTATTTTCTATCGCCTTAACGGCTTCAGTAATCATAGGTCTGCATTTAACCGCAGCAACTCTTATTTTAATGATGGGCATTGGAGATCTGTTAGAAGAATGGACAATTGAAAAGGCTCATGGTAATATCAAACAAATGTTGAATTTATTGCCTGATAACGCACTAATTAAGGCAGATAGAGAACAAAAATTTGTAGAAAAATCTATTCAAGAGATAAGACTAGGTGATAAAGTTTTAGTAAAAGAAGGAACAAGGATACCAGTTGATGGGCTTGTTATAGATGGCGAAGCCTTGGTCAATCAATCTTCTGTCACTGGTGAAAGTATTCCTTCATTGAAACAAAAGGAAGATCAAGTATACGCAGGAACTCTCGTAGAAGAGGGTTTCATCATATTCTGTGCTAAAAGCATATGTCAAGATTCCTCTCTTGAAAAAGTTGTTCAGTTGGTTGAAAGTGCTCAAAAGGAAAAATCTAATTTCCAAGAAATAACGGATAAATGGGCACAATATTTTACTCCGTTTATTATATTTATTGCATTATTTGTATGGATTGGGACAAATAACATCCTTTATACAATGTCGGTCCTGTTAGTGAGCTGTCCTTGTTCTCTATTAATCTCAGTTCCAACCGCCTTTATAGCCGCAATCGCAAATTCTGCGAAAAATGGATTATGGATTAAATCTGGGAAGATTGTAGAAAAGTTAGGTCGAGTAAATATGATTTTCTTAGACAAAACTGGCACTTTAACTTCGGGTATTTTATCTGTTGCCTCTATATATAGTTCAAAACCAAGAAAAGATATAGAAAAAACAATCCTCAGATTGGCAGCTTCAGCAGAAATGATGGCAAATCATCCTATCGCAAAGGCAATAATAACACGTTCAAAATTGCAAAATATAAAGCCTATAAAACCGATATCTTTGAAATCTCTCAAGGGAAAGGGCATTCACGCAGAGATTATGTTAGAAGGGAAACAAAATAACATTCTTGTAGGAAACGCTTTATTGCTAAAGAATCTCGATAAGGAATTGATTGTAGAAAATGAACATGTTGTAAATCGGATTTACGTTGTGCAGAATAATGAAGTGTTAGGGCATATAAGTTTAAGAGACGAATTAAAGAGTTCGGCGCGTAAAATGGTCGAGGGTCTTAAAGAGATAGGATTGAGAGATGTCATTATGCTTACGGGAGATAAGAAAGAGATTGCAGAATATATTGCAAATGAATTAGGTATAGAGGTTTATAAATCTCAAATGTTACCAGAGGATAAACTGGCAGTGGTGAAGGAATCGATGGAAATTGGAGCAATTCCGTTGTTCATAGGTGATGGGATAAACGATGCTCCGTCTATTGCTTTATCCTCCGTTGGTGTTGCCATCGGGCAAGGAGGGACGGACATTGCCGTTGATGTAGCCGACGTGATACTCTTATCCTCTAACCTTGAAAAAATAGTCTATGCTATTAAGTTAGGCAAAAAAACACTGAAAAAAGCCAAAATCAATATTCTGATTGCGATTATTATGAATTTTGTTGGAATTTTATTGTCAATCTTTGGAATTTTAACGCCAATTTTTGCGTCGGCTTGGCATGTTATTCAGTCATTAATCGTTGTCTTAAATGCCTCTCTAATCTTAAGATTTAAGATATGAAAATAAACTAGTATAAAAGAAAAAGAAATTCTTAAATAAATTATTATTTAAAGAACAAAATAGGAGCAGAATTGTATGTTTGATTCACGGAAAATAAAAACACCCAAGTTGTCTTATATATTTACCCTCATTATTCTATTATTCAGTTTATCTATTTCTGGTAATTATGAAGGATCTAATACCAACAAGAAAATCAATGATATTCCAAAGTCTTCAGAACTAGGTTCTGCTGGTCCGTACGGAGACGCTGGTTGTATTGATTCTGTTCTTGGTTCTAATGTTGAAGATCTCATTTTAGATGAGCATGGTAATATTTATATCGTTGGTTATACCTATAATGCAAGCTTTCCAACAACTAACGGGGTTATACAGACATCTCTTTCTGGTGAATCAGACGCTTTTATTTGTAAGTTGAGCCCAGATGGGTCGCATATTCTTATGTCAACATTATTAGGGGGGCTTGGTTCCGATAAAGGATATTCTATTTGCATCGATAGTGCTGAAAATATTTATGTAGTCGGGGAGACAAATAGTACGGACTTTCCCATCATAAGCGGCGCATATAATAATACCTATTCTGGTGATGGTGATATTTTTGTTTCCAAAATTAACCCTGATGGTTCTACAATATTATATTCCACATTTTTCGGGGGTTCCGCAAAAGATTATGGGAAGAGAATAACAATTGATGAAGATGGGTCTGTTTATATTATTGGTGCCACATTTAGTGATAATTTTCCACTTTCAACAAATGCCTTTGATAAAGAATTTGGAAGACAAGGTGAGACTGAGGCGTTCTTGAGCAAATTGAATTTAGATGGCAATATGGCTTCTGATTTGGTATATTCTTCTTTTATAGGCGGTTATTATGATGAATATTGTAATGATTGTCAACTTGATGCTGAAGAAAATGTATATCTAATAGGATGGACTGAAAGTGTAGACTTTCCGACAACCTCTGGAGCTTATGATGAAAATTATAATGGAGATCCCGACGATAATCGTTCCGATGTCTTTGTAATGAAAGTTAAAAATGATGGTTCACAGATACTCTGGAGTACTTATCTTGGTGGTCCTAAGACTGATGGCGGATACGCATTAGATCTCGACTCGGAGAATAATGTATATATAACCGGTTATGCCAAAAGTCCAGATTTCCCCGTTGTAGAGGGATCCTACGACACCACCCATAATTTGGAATGGGATGCATTTTTCGGCAAGCTATCAAAGGATGGTTCTTCTTTACTCATGTGTTCTTTTTTGGGAGGATATCATTATGAATACGGCACAAGTATAACACTTGATGAAGAGGGCAATATATATGTTTCAGGGACTACGAGAAGTAATGATTTTCCTTTAAAATATCCGTTATTTGATGGAACTTATAAGAATAACTTAGGAGACGCATTTCTTTCAATCTTCAATCCTACTGGTTCAAAATTACTATATTCGACTCAATTTGGGGGATCCAACGTGGATAATGCAAAATCTATGGTTTTAGATACGAATAGAACCATTTATATTGTAGGTAGCACATTAAGTAATGACTTTCCGAGTTCTTATTCGATTGAGAGTAGCGCTTCATGTTGCGATGATCAGAATCTTGTATTTTTAGTGATTATTCCTTTTCCTACTGTCTTTAATTATTTTATAATAATTCCATTAATCTGTATGAGTATAGTTGCAATGATTGCATGGATTTACATTTTTAGATATGACTCAAGCTATAACTCAAGCACGCAAAGCAAAAGCGATATCAAGGAAATATAAAGGAAAAAGAATAATAAATAGGGTTTTTCAATGATCACAATTAAGGATATACGATTAAACGTCAGAAAATTATTTCTCTTTTTTATATTACTAGTTTCTTGCTTGATTGTTGCAGAGAGTTTTCAGCTTCCATTGATGGAATCTCTAGATAACCAGTTAAGAATAAACCAGATGTACAGAGCCAGTACGGAAATCTATAATTTAGAAATAGATAACAATTGGACAGAAACATGTTTAGAATATGACTGGTGTACTGGAGAAGGTACAGCGGATTATCCCTATATTATTAAGAACCTCATTATAAATTCGAGCCAAGAAGCCGATAATTGTTACATTATTAATTCCAATGCACATTTTAAAATCGAAAATTGTAGTTTCGAAGGTATTTTTAATGATGAGAGCAGTGTATTGCTCAACATCACAAATGTAACAAAAGGTAGTATAGTAAATAATACGTTTCTTAACGGGCGTATTGGAATCCTCTTAAAAAATACGAATAATATGACAATTCAGTTAAATAATCTTAATTCAGCTGCCGAATGTATGGTTATAGATAACAGCACGCAGCACTATATATTAGATAATGTAATTTCAAGGAGTGGTATAGGTATTTTCTTAAATAATACTAAAGATATAACCCTCAATTACAATGAATTGTCATTGAATGGAGTTGGTATTTCCTTTTTCAATTCGACAAATGGAACGTGTAAAGATAATAAATGTTATACTGGTTTTCGAGGTATTGAGCTAATTGCAGGCAGTAATTATAACGATATAATCGATAATGTCTGTAATTTTAATCAATTTTATGGACTCGTATTAGAACGCTCAAAATATAATACGATTGATCGGAATGAATTTTCTGAAAACTCTGTTAGCGGAAGCATTTTTAAATCGCTTTCAGATTATAATCTCTTTTCTCATAATAATTGCTCCTACAATAATGATGCAGGTCTCGAATTAATCAACAGTTCACAGAATAATATACAAGAAAATATTTGTAATAATAATGAAGACGATGGCATCATTATAAAGCACTGCAGCGATTATAATTCAATTATCTCTAACGATTGTTCGCACAATCATCGGTTTGGTATAGTAATTGATCAAAGTGGGTTTAATTATATAAAAAGCAATATTCTCTTAGGTAATGACGCCGGATGTTTTGAAAAGCTTGGGTATAACAATGAATATTTTTTGAATATTTGTGGTGTAACTTTAAAGATTATCTTGATACCGAGTGTTTCACTCATTTTCGGTGTAATTTTTATCGTTTTCCTCAACCGGCGTTACGGATTTATCAATAAAATACGAAGTGAGGCAAAAAATATATAAAAAACATATATAAAATTAAAAGATATATATTCAAATGAAAAAATCCAATATACAAAATATAATCCCCAAGTAGGCAAGGATAATGGATAAACGAAAAAGACGAATCTTGGTAATTTTCCTCGTAGTTCTGGCTATCTCTATTCCGTTAATAAGTATCATTACTTTTGTTTTAGCAGATAATCCCCCATATTACGTTCGCCTTACTTATGCTTCGGCAGAACATAATGATACTGAAATGCATGTGACATACAACACCAATGGAGCGCCCTCAACTAACGTTGTATGGGATACTGTATCTCATGCCAGTCCCGGAGACTATCCCAACAGTGCTATCGGAGTTGAACAATATTGGAGCAATATTGGAAAATATGTTCACGAGGTTAATATGACTGATTTAGAAGCTAACACCCGATACTATTATCGAGTCGGTTGTGACGGAGTTGACGGAGGATGGAGTGCTGAATATTCTTTCCGATCTGGTTATGAGGAAATATTTGATAACTTCAATTTCGTTGCTTATGGGGATACAAGAACAAATGATAATGATCGGGAAGCGGTCCTTGATGCAATTAGCTGGGAAATTGATAATAACGATGTCCGCTTTGTGTTGAATACTGGGGACTTGGTAGATGAAGAAGATAGTGTCTCAGAATGGAATGATCATTTCAGCGATATTCAAGAATGTGCGACCAAAGCACCTTATATGTCCTTAACGGGGAATCATGATGATGGTGGAGGATTCTATGGTGTGCAACATTATAACCCTCACAATGGTTATCTTGCTGGTGAATCTGGGTATCAAGATACTGATTTTAGCTACTGGTATATTTATGCTAATTGCTTTTTCGTCATGCTAGATTATGATTTTGAATATGAAAATACAGCGCACGCCCATTATGACTGGCTTAAAGGAGTTCTTCAATATGCGAATGATTTAAGGGATATGGGAATGATTCATTGGTTAATAGTGTCGTGGCATTGTCCACCCTTTAATTCAGGTGTAGGACACGGAGAAGATGAAGGAATTCAAGATAATTTATGTCCTGTCTTAGAACAGTATGGTGTGGACGTAGTTTTTAATGGTCACGAACACATCTGGGAACGGGAAGGAATGATTTGGAATGGAGGGGATGATTATAATAAAAATGATGTAATAACCACTGATATTGATAATGATTTTCCTGGTCCCGTCTATATAGTTGCAGGCGGTGGAGGTGCACCACGAACACCGATCTTCTGCGTATTGATTTCTAAACCATATTCTGTTACGCATAAATGTGCTAATTCATATGGATTAGTATCGGTGACATTAGATCTCAACACTGAGATGAGAACCACGTTACGAATTAGGGGAAGAGATGATAATCATGATACATTTGATAGTGGTGTTACTTTGGTCAAAACTGGCTTATCTCCTCCGTCTTACCCCCCGCCCGAAATAACAATGGATCATCCTCAAGAAGATGAAGTTTATGAAACAGAAAATGTTGAGGTAAATTGGACTATTGATGCAACGGAATGTGAGGGTTTAGATCGATTATGGATAGACACTGATACGATGATTCAGCAAGAAATTAGTCCTAGCTTAACAGAATATGACTTACTCGGATTAGATGATGGAACACATTGGGTAAAACTTCGGGCATTAGGCAATAATGGTATGTATGCAACAGTAAACCACACATTCCACGTTTCCACGGGAGATCCGATTGTTTGGATAACAAGTTCTGAACCTGATCCGACCAATACGACGCAATATATCGTAAAATGGGACTCCGTTGAAGTTGAATCCGTTGCCATTAAATTGAATAATATTGAAATTGTGAACGGACTTGCGGCTAGTAATCCAGACGTCGGCTATACTGTCACAGGATTGACGCAAGATTTCGACAACAGCATCAAAGTGATTGGTAGTAAGACAGGTCATGACAATCATACCGACACAATTACAATCCATCCTTATTGCCAATCACCCGATATATATGTCGAAAATCCAAATGATGATGAGATCTTCTTGTCTGGAAATGTGAAAGTGGATTTCAATGTATTTTATGATGATTCTGGGGGAATATCAAGGATGTGGATGGAAACGAATAAAATTGAAAAAACACAGATTTATGCTTTCAGCTTTACAATAGATAGCTTTGATCACGGCGGAAATTGGTTTAATATTACAGTGGAAGGTAGCAATGGAATGTATAATACAACGAGGGTCAATTTTGAATATGAACTTTATAAACCTACTGTTTCTATAACAAGCGATGATTTTGGAGATGATTATCTCGACCATCTTAATTATACATTAAGTTGGAGTGGAACATATTGTGAGGAATGCCATATATGGCTTAATGATGAATATTATGCAGGACCTTATGGATCGGAGGAAAATGATATTGATATTACGGGATTAGTAGAAAACAGCGATAATACAATTGAAGTTGTAGGTACATCAGAATATGGAACAAATAGGTCAGATACGTTAATCTTCCATCCCTATTGTGGTTGTCCAAGAGTCATGGTTGTATTACCAGTAAATAGTACAGTGATTAAAAAACATCAAGTAGAATTCTGTTGGTCATGTACACATGAAATATATGCTGGTGGTCTGTTGCATTTCGTTATTGAGACAAGTACAGGACGCAGTATAACAATTGAGGAAGATATAGAGGAATATGTGATTAAAGGATTTCCAAAAGGTGAACATTGGATAAAGATAACAGCTTATGGAAAAAATGGACATTATTCAGTGTCATATGCTAAATTTACGGTTGATCCAATAAGTCCGTTAGTAATAATAGGTATAATTGTTGCTTGCATAGGGGCTGTTGCTTTTAGCTATTTTGCTTATCGCTATATGGAAGATAAACGGGCTAAAGATCTTCAAACTGAGATAGAGGAGGAATGGGGATATATTG
>WJKO01000550.1 GCA_014729055.1 Promethearchaeota archaeon
CCCTTATATCATTCAAAATTACAATATCACAATTACTTCGGGAACATGCATTAAGATCGAAAATACTACTAAATATTTTAAAATAGAAAATTGCTTTCTAAATAGCGATGAGAATGGCATTTATATCCGAAACTGTAGTAACGGGGTCGTTAATAATAGCATAATAAATGATTGCGGAAACCATGCTGTCTATTTGTATGATTCGGAAAATTGCACGTTATCAAATAATACAATAGATAATAACTCCCTTGATAGTGGGATTGCAACTATATTGATAGATTATGGAGATAATACAACCTTGTTTAAGAATAAGCTCTCAAACAATAAAGCATCCGTTGCTTGCGTAAAGATTAGAGATTCTACCAACAATTATATAATTAACAACACGATTTATAGTTCCATTGAAACAGGATTAGAAATAAGTAATTCTCCTAATGGAATTATAGAACAGAACCTAATTAAAAGTAACAGCTATGGCATGAAAATCGAAATCTCTTCTGACAATTATCAAATTTCAAACAATATGATTATGAATTCAATATTTGACGGAATAAAAGTTCATGGAACAAAAATTAACTTCACGCATAACATATTCTATAACAATTCCCAGACGGGTTTAGCATTTCATTCAAATGGAGAGTATAATGTATCATACAATAATTTCATTGAAAATGGTATTCCTGATCCATATTATTCATACGAAGGAACGCCTATGTCTGGATTGTATATGATCGATTTAGAATGCGCTTATAACTTCTATTCAATATT
The DNA here is from genome assembly GCA_014729055.1 of Promethearchaeota archaeon. GTDB lineage: Archaea > Asgardarchaeota > Lokiarchaeia > Sigyniarchaeales > Promethearchaeaceae > WJKO01. Next base: position 769 of record WJKO01000550.1, read on the forward strand.
TATAGTCCCAGATATGAATGACGATGGAATTGTGGATAACCCATATATATTCAATGAAAGTATTGTGGATCCTTTCCCAGTAACTGATCCCTATACAATATCAACATACCATATTATAACAATTCCGTTTATGAACTGTTCAGTATTTCAACAGATTGAGAATATAGGATATATCGAAGGAAACTTAACTTTAGAATGGATTCAATCCAGGGATACATTACAGCATGATATCACATATTCGGTCTGGTATTCAAAAGATGCTGGCAGTTCTTGGATGCAATTATTAGGATATACTAATGAGAGAAAATTTCTTTGGAATACGCGTTTAGATTCTAATAGTAATAACTACTTGGTTAAAGTCAAAGCTAATTGTTCAAACGATCATTATGTTGAATACTTATCTCCTTTATTGATAGTAAATAACTCAGTTACCAACCCAATACTATATTCTCTATCAAAAGAGAAACCTCTTAGTGGAATAATATCACTTAAATGGCAGGCTTCTGATGATCCGAATAATCGAGTTTTAAAATATTCAATCTACTATAACTACGATAATTCAGATAATTGGAATCTAATACAAGCAGGATTGGTCGAAACTTCTTTAGACTGGGATTCTCGCAAATGTCCTAATTCTAAATACTATAGATTTAAAATATGTTGTATCGCTGATTCAGAAATAGTTGCTTCTTATATCTCAGACCAGTACCAAGTAAAAAATGAAAGCATAATAGAACTCTTACAATTCATAATATTTCCAATCATTATAATTGGAGCAGGGATAGGAGCATTCATTTATTGGAAACGATATAAAAAACGAGAATTGGATAAAATAGGAAAAATCAACAAATAAATAAAAGAAAGCAAGAAATAAATAGATAAAAAATTAAAAAACAAGATTTTATTAATTGATTATGAAGCAAATGAGGGTGTTGCTGGCAATTGTTTAACCTTTGGAACCCCCTCATCGTCTTCTTTCTTCTTTTCTTTCGCCTTTTTCTTCGCCAGATTATGCTGGATATAGTATTCTTCTCGCATTAAATCAAGTGCTTTCAACAAAACTTTTTTGCCTTGAACCTTGTTCTTATAGCTTTCAATGATCGTGTCAATATTGTATGTCGGATAGAATTTACTGATATAAAAATCACTGATAAGACAATAGAACTCAACTTTATGCTTGTCTTCAAGGACTGCAATCATCTGTAATTCCCAAAATTTCTTTAGTAATGCACCAAGCTCTTTTTCCTTTAAATTCAAGCGAGATTTCAACTCACCCATTGTCATTGCTGAATGTCTGAGTAATTGTAAGATGTTATAGGTATCAATATTTGTAACTATGTTTCTAACGATTTTCATGTTATCAGCATCAGATAGTATATATGATTTAAAAAATTTCCGAACTTCAGCAACATAAAACTTATGTAAAGAATCTGGTATATTGAAGTCACCAGGTTTTTTTACAATATCAATCGGTGGATGTCGCAACATCATAATATCCTGCACAAAAAACATCATATCACTTGATATCCCTTTTACAGACACTGTCTTTACAAGACCCATATCCATTAATTGGTCAAGTAAAGCTTCGATGTCAACATAAATATCGAAATTCTGCTTTACCCACAATTCAATGTCGGATCTTGCAACCATCATCTCGTTTCTAAAGCGTTCAATAATCTTTTTCTTGACTTCATCTCTAAAGAATACACCAAGCTTTTGTTCCTCAGTAAAATATGGAAAAGATGAAACTTGTTTAAAAAGCTCGGGGAGAAAATCTTTGACTTTGTCTAAATCATCAGCGATATCCATGAATTCACGAGTGATTGTCAAGATTCCTTCTTCAAAATCCGTTCCTTCTTCGTCCTCGTCCAAAGAAAGAACTAGGTAGTACTTTGTTTCCGGACCCGTATAATAACTAACCAAGTTAAGATCAGCTACTGTGAGGTAAACGAATCCCGATTCACCAGTATATTCGTGCTGTGCATATAACTGCATCAGTGTCTTTATTTGGATCCTTTTTTGTGCTTCGGGGGGATAGGCGCCAGTTATTTCGGCCCCTATCCTTTCATTCCAATGCATTATTACTATTCCGTTTGTCATCTTTCATTACTCCTTTATTTTTTCTTCTTTTTATTTCTTATTTCGCTTCCCGTATCATCGTCATCCATTGTTTCTAACCATTTATCGAAATCATCGTCTTCAGTCACTTTGCCTTTGAGTTGCTCTGACATTTTGCCCAGTTTCTTTGTATCCTCCTTCAGTTTATCCGCATCAACGAAATCTACTTTGCTTTTCTTGGTTTTTGAATGAACGTCCGATATAATCTCATCTTGTTTCTGTTTTTTCATTTTTTCTTGTTTGTATAATTCACCTAAGATATCAATATCTTCAACAGTTTCTTCAGCGAGGATTTGTTTTAATTCGTCATCCATATCTTTCATTAGTTCATGACCGATAGCATCTTGCATATCCAGCTTTAGCGCATTCCACTCAGATGCAAATCTGCGGTACATTTCTTGAGCAGCAGTTAACGCCAGTTTACCTTCAGGAAGTTCTTGACCTTTGTTTATTAGTTTATAAGCTTTGTCAATCCGTTTTATTTCAGTAGGTA
>WJKO01000551.1 GCA_014729055.1 Promethearchaeota archaeon
ATCAATGTCTTTTTGCTTTATCCCTCCTTTTTCTTCTGCTTCAAACTTCTTCACAATTTCCCCGTCTTTCTCAATTTTAATAGGCGTCTTAGATTTCTCTGTGATATCGATAGAAACTTTATCTCCATCGATTTTTTCGATCTTATAATTCAAAATGTACATATCTCCTGGTCGAACCATTCCACGCATTTGACTATCCACGTTAATAATTTCACCATCACCGACTAAATCACTCAGAAATTTAATCGCAATTCCCAGACTCAACATTCCGTGAGCAATAACACCACCAAGTTTACCATATTTAACAGCAAAGTTTTCATCCATATGGATTGGATTTTTATCTCCGCTTGCGTTTCCGTATTCGGTAATCATGTCTCTCGTAACAGGTCCATATTCGTAATTAAATTCTTGACCTTCCTTAATTTCAGATAGTTTTACCATTCTTACCAACCTCCGGGTCTAATACCTACAGTGCAAATAGTTGTACAAACTAATTCGTCTTTTTTTGTCTTAGTTTCTAAGGTCGTTTCAATCCAGAGCATCTTGTTTTTAACCCATATCTTTGATACGGTTCCGTATGTATATAATTTCATTTTGTGTACTATTGGAATACAACCAGTGTAATCATATTTCTGACCCGTATGGAGTAGTTTACCCATACTTTTAATTACCTTCGTCCCATCTTCATACTTAAGCGTATCAAGACTATATAGTGCACCACCAGTTTGTACGGTAAAACAAGCAGGATAAGCAGGATGTGCAACAATTTTTGAATAATCCTTTTTACCTTCTTCTGTTTTTTCAACTTTTGTGTATTTGGGACTGTCATCTCCAAGAGCTTTAGCAAATCTTATCATATTTTTACCTTTCACTCTATGAATGGATTTTCCAGTCTTAAAACCGACAAAACTCTGTAATTTCTCAGTTTTTTCTTCTTCACTTAATTCACTCATATTTAAAACCGTTTTATGTTGTTATTCGGCTACCAAAAATAAACAATATATATATTATTTCGGGATAGCAAATAATATCAATGAATATTTTTGCATAAGTGAATAAAAATGTGATCCTAGTCTTTTTGCGTAAGTCAATAAAAAAACATAGAAAATCGGATTTTCTATGCCTCAAGAGTGATTTGATTCAGTTCGCTTAATTTAAAGAGAATAATAATAATCTATAAAGATTTATATAGATGAATAGTCTTAAATTCTCATCTAAAACTTGCATTCTAATTGTTTATTCAAATTTTTAAGTTTATTTAATTATACCAAATAATTATTTATCAAAATGATTGTTTATACTATTAGATTTATGTTTGAAAGTAGTATGTGCTTATCTAATATTAGACGAATGTTTAAAAGCGTAGATTGAGCTTATTATACATAGAAGAGTAAAAAAATAGCGAGACAAATTCAAAGGTAAAATATTATGAAAATTAATTATAAAAAAGTTAACAATGTTATGGATTTCATTTACACTGTAGGATTAGCAGTTTGTTTTATGATTGCAGGCATATTTGTTAATAATATATTATATTACTTAGTCAGTTTCAGTTACGGAATTTGGGTAATTTCCCTTTGGGTCTATGATTTAATTGAGAAAAAGAAAACTCCAGAAGAACAACAAAAAGAAGAGGAAACAGATAAAGAGGCAAAAATAACACACCCAAACTCTTTGCATCAACCTGTATGTCCTACGTAAAAACCTTCTCTTTTTTTTGAACCATATTTCCTAATTTAATTTGCTTAATAGTTCCTTTTTAAGATATATAGTTTTCTGGCTTTTTTTTATAAGAGTATCCTCAAATTATTCATTAAAAAGAGAAATTTTTAAAAAAAAATTCGTATAAGAATTTTCCTAAAAAATTGCAAGCATTTAAGGATGATAATCTTATAAATTCTCAAAGCGAATTAATAACTAAGTGAAAAATTCTGAGAAGGGGCAGATTACTTTACTTGGATATAATGAGGGGCTTTTTTATATCGATGGTTATTTGGACGCATGCTTTGAGTCATCTAATGTTTTACGGAGAGCCATTAATTGAGCTAGAAGAGATTCCTCTACCTGTTATCATTCCATTTTTACCATTGATCCTCATCTCTACTTGGGCTCCGATTTTTGCACTCATATCTGGGACTGCAAGTGCTTATGTTACATTAGGAATAGTTTCTAGGGGAAAATCGGTCAGAAAAGAGGAAATTAATAAAAGTCTCAAAAACGCACTTAAAGGTGCTCTGATTAATGGAATCCTCCTTTATGTTGTATCATTTATCCATATGACAATGTTTCATTATAGTCTTGTATTCAATGGGGAGATGAGCAGAACAATGATAACTGGTTCAATTGAATTAGGGAAGTTTATCTTGCCTAGTTTTGATTTTCTATTTTTCAATGATGCGATATTCTTGATGGCAATAAGTGGAGTTATCATAAATATAATACTATATCTGCTGTGGAGGAACACCGGTTACAAACAGATCAAGAGGAATTATATAATCCTTACTATTATTGGGGTTGGTTTTTTTGCACTCTCACCATGCCTTCATCTGCTGGATCCATTATTTTTTAATGCAATCGACAATGGGCAGTTTATACTACCCGCAGTTCTGCGCATCCTTATAGGTCATCCACACAGCACATTTCCAAACGCTGGATTTGCATTTTTCGGCGCTATTCTCGGAATTGCGATTAAGCGGGAGATCCAATTTAAGAAAATTCGCAATTTTGGATTGATTTTTGGATTAGGTTTCATTGCAGTGGCGATTATAATTTTTATAAACGGAGATGCGGTTCTCGGTCCTGAACTCATCGGCACTTCTATTCCGCTGGAATTTCACATGATTAATTTCGGATCGATGTTGATATTTACTATTGCCCTTATCGGTTGGATAGAATACAATGATGTGGAAAAACGGAAAAAAATTGCACAAAGAACCATTGGGATCAGGAGGTTTTCATTTATTGCAATGACAGGATATGTAATGGAAACCCTGCTAGTTATTATTAACTTAAAATGGTACTTGCCACTTTGGAATTCTGATTCTTTCTGGATCCGCTGGATTGAGCTGATGTTATTTTGTTTTATGCAATTGGGTATATGGGTCATTATTGTTCATCTATGGGAAAAGATTGATTTTAAGGGAAGTTACGAATGGTTTGTGGTGACCGTGGGCGGAAATCTTCGTGGTAGGAAATCAAATCGACTGAATGTCGAGAAAGTTTTATATAATCCAATAAATTAGAAGAAAATAATAGATTAAAAAGCCAAAATTTTAGCCAAGATTTAAGTCAGAAAGAGATTTTTTAATATTGTCCACTAAGATCGGGAGCTGTTCTTTAGGTATTGAACTATATGCAACTCTAAGCGCATTTATCCCATCTTTTGGTTTTACGATCGGAATTAAACCTGTCTTATAGTTTTTAAGAAGATGTTCATTAAAATCCGTTGCTTCTACCTTCGGATCAAGATTTATTAGCAAGAAGAAACCACCCGAATTTGGATCGACACTAATCGCGGTATTTTCAGCAGATAGTTTAGCCAGCTCGTCATTCAAGATTTTATATCGTTCTCCTACAATTTCAATGATTTTCTTTCTACTCTCAATGATTTTTTCGATTCCACTTTCAAACATCTGAATCAATATAGATTGTATAATTCGGTTACTATTGCTCACTGTGCTTCTGATTATACCTTGGATTTTATTCTCGAATTCTTCCAGCACCTTTTCTTTTTCAGAGGATTTAAACCATTTTTCATTTAATCCAAGCGTCACGAAACCTATTCTCCCACCATACATTAACATTTCCTTTGAAGCTCCGTCTAGTTTCACAGGAATGATATATTCATTCTTGTTTACAAGTTCATAGAAAAGGGAAGCCGTAATACCTGTATTATTATAGACATAACCTTCATAGGCATCGTCCGAGATTACGCTGATAGGTTTTCTCAAGTCGTTAGCGATCGTTTCCAATTTTTTAACTATATTAGCAGCTTCATCTTTCTTAGGGACATATCCTGTCGGATTATTTGGAAAGTTTAGAATCATAACAGCTCTCCCTTGAGAATTGATATGGTCCCTTATCTTATCTTCCATTGAACTGAGGTTAAATTTCATTTCTTCTGTAAATACCTCGAATGAATCTATATTCACCCCACATTGTCTGGTAATAATCGAATCATAATTTCCCCAGCGTTTATTGGGGGATATTATTGATTCTTTGGGATCTAAGAAAAGTCTCGTTGTTAAGAAAATCCCATTTGTAATACCAGGCGTTACTGCTGGAAGACTCAATTTACCACTGACATCTATTGACCCAGAAGGTAGATTTTTGGCTTGTTTTCCTTTCTCAACAATCCAATTTTTCCAATGTTCTCTTAATGTGGGTAAACCAGATATAGGTGCGTAGGGAACAATATTGGCAGGATCTTTATCAATGTAGTCTCTAATCGCAGGAATATAGTACGTTACCTTGTTATTATTGGCATTATTGACCAATTCATCTTCAATACCTACAATAGAACCAATGGTTCCTATTACATCCGCTTCTTTTTTGGCTCTACCTGCCCAATAGAAAATACCGTTAGGTTGAAAGATCATTTTTCCGAAATTTGACAATGCGCCCCATAGAATTGTATTTTTCAAGCTTTCAAAATCCATGTTTTTTCACTTCTTATAAGTAGCCTTATTTTACGTTTTTATCTTTTTTAAGAAGCGGGATTATAAAAATAAATTTATTAGTAGATATAAATAGGTCATATTTAATTCATCCATTTTTTTCACACATCCATAAGTTTTTTTTTTTAGAAAATGATATTTTCTATGAGATTTATGTTAGATATCGATCTTGGCGTCACGACAAATTTTGCACCCAGAAGATGGCCATCCGTAAAGCAATGGATTGAAATCATACATGGAAAATTAGAGATGGAACTATGTGAATTATCATTGGATTTATTGGATCCTTTTACACGGGAACCAACTAAAACAGCAATGATTCAAGAGATAGTTGAATCTTGCGATGATTATGAAGTTCAGATATATTCCACTCATACGGGTAATTCGGTAAAAAATTCAAACTTGTTTTTCCATCCCGACTTGGGTATGAGATTAAATACAATAGAATGGTTTGAAAACGCAATAGATATAACTGCAGGTATTGATGCAGTTGCTACGGGGGGATATATTGGTACAATGACTGAAGATTTCAACAGAAACCAAAAGAAGAGTCATTATCTGTTGGATTTTGCTGAAGACTGTTTAGTTTATTTGTCGAATCTATCGTATGAAGCCGGTTTAAACTGCTTTCTATGGGAATTATTACCATCTTTACTTAACCAGTTTAAAATAGAGCAAATTATTGCGGTATTAGATAATATCAACAGCATTAGTAAAGCCCCAACAAAGATTGCATTGAATATATCCGATCAAAGTGATCTTAAAACGATGGCTGAATTGTCTGATTATTTAGGATTAATTCACATTGATAACGCAGATAATATTGGCAGGATTCTGAATATTTTTTCCAATATAGATTCAAAAAATCAAGTCAAACATGTCCCGATTATGGTTAATTATCTACCAAATAAAAAAACAGATTCTGAAGAGATATTACGGGACCTAAAAAATATTATAGCACAACTAAAAAGTAATATAAAATAACATCGGATATAAAAATAGAATAGAAAGTAATATAGCATATACGAGAAGATATAGGTTAGAATATTATGACTTTAGGTATAGATATAGATCCTTCGTGGTGTTCTAAAGTAGAAAAACTGGTAGAAAGGTTCAATAATTACGCCGTAAAGAGATCTTTAAACGGCATTTCAGAAACCCTTCAAAGCTTAATCAATTATATGAATACTGATACCGGTAGAGTTCGTAAAGAATCTGCGGAGGCTCTTGATCGAATAAGGATCTATAACGATCATCTCATTACCGAACATACGTCAAAATTGATAGATCAAGCCCTTAAGGAAAATGAAGACGACCCAGACTATGATCAAAATTCTTTTGCTGAGTACTTAGAAAGTATGGTTCCTGAAAAGTCACGTTTAGTATATGAGAAACCAGTAGAAGAGGAATTACCTCCGGATTATTCTGAGATCGATAATATTATTGAAACTTACGGAGAGAAGCCAAAGAAAATCCCAGTAAAGTCTTATGAACCAGAAACAAAGTCTTTTGATGAAGGAGGGGACTTAGATGCGCTCATGGCTTTATCTATCAAGGATTTAAAGTTAAGAAATGTGCATAGAGTTGAAATGAAGGAAGAATTTAATACGAGAAAATGTGCCCTTGGAGATGGAGAGTTCAAAGATTATGCAGGGAAGATTTACCAATGCGAATGTGGCACTTTATATCACGAAACGTGTTTAAAAATTCAAGCGATTTATACAGGATCTTGCCATATATGTGACCGAATCTTTCTCGATAAAAAAAATTATTAGAATTATTTTCTATATCTTAAGTATAAGGTGGTTTAGAATGTCAGAAGACAAAGAAAACAATAAAAATAAAGGTAAATTTACATTCCAATCATGGGATGAGATTGTCAAGCGTAATAGAGAATCCTGGCAAGACTTTCAAGAACAAAGCAAAAAGAATTGGAATAAGTTTCTGGATGGAATTAATGAATTCTTTGGAATTCCCCCTCGAAAAAATATCCAGTTAATAAATAGTGAGGAACAATTGCTCATAGGAGACTCCACAACTGAAAAACCAAAAAAACCAGTAAGTCTTGAAGAAAAGCCACCAGAATTTCAAGATATTGCGGAACTTACTCCACAAGCCGGAGAAAAAACTCTTGTTGAGCAATGGGAAGAAGATTGGAATGAATTTGGAGAAAATATTTTACATGGATTAGGGGATTTAAGGATTAAAATGATGTCTTGGAACCAAGAGAATGCCGAATGGTTACAAGATCAAATGTTGAATAATGAAGCAAGCATGAAAATCTGGTTAAAAAAGCAAGAAATTAAAAGGAAGAATAATAAAGAGAAGCGAAAATTAGCTTTAAAACGTTTTAATAAATGGGTTGAAGAGAATCATCAACGAGTCCAAAGATATTTTGAAAATCAAAAAGAAGAATGGGAAAACCAGATTCAAACTTGGAAGGAAGAACAAGAAAAATTACGCAAAGAAAATAAAGAAAAATGGCTAGCGAATCAAGAAAAGTTTAAGGAAGACTATAAATCTTGGATCGAAAACCGCAGAGAGCGTGCTATGGAAAAGGCGAAATATAGAATGCGTGTAGGTTGGAGGCAGAGTTTATATGTAATTGTGGGTTTATTACCAGTAATCATAGTGGTAATCTTGATACTAGCGCTTGTTAACGCGTTTACATAACATTATTTTTAATTTCTATTTATAGAGTTGCTATCAATCTTTCTCTGTTTATTGCTTTTTCTCCTACGATTGTCATGATATATACAAGTAATCCAATTATAGCACTAATTCCTAGTATCATTAGTGCATTATTTAATAGTGCAGGTTGTACCATCCCGAAAACCATAAAACCAATCAATGGTAGTATTAAAAAACCCATTACTGTTTGTGCTGATTTTACGTCTTTACTACGAACCGAAATAATTACACCGATCTGTACATTAAATATTGATAGAAAGGTGCTTAAGATAAAAGCCATAAACCAGAACGAAAGATCACCGAATATAAACAGCGGTTCACCCTCAGGAATAATCTCGCCGGCAATTATATTCACCTCCACACCCATAATAAAGAAAGAAACGATGGAGAAGAAAATTGATGGAATAACGGACATTAAAATTTTGCCCAAAAAGAGTTCTCTGTGCGTTATTGGTAAAACGAGTAAACTCTCAACGGTTTTTCTTTCTTTCTCCCCAGCGAATGAATCTGCTGCTAACATCATCGATAATGTTCCTGGTATTAATAGAAACATAGGTTTTAGCGTAAATCCAATAATATATTCGGTCATAGCTTCATAAGGTGATAAGCCCGTTTCTGCGACTAATGCCTCAGGATCCATGACGGCCATAACTCCAGTAATAATTGGCATCATTACTGCCATTAAAACGGGTAATATAATCATCGTTATAAAGATCTCCTTATTTTCTTTTACTTGTCTTAGATTATTTATCATAATCCTTTTAACGTTTTTCCAATCAAAAGGTTCACTAATTCTTCGCTTACGCGCCATGTTATTCCCATCTAATGGTTTTTCAGCCGTCTTTAAACTCATTAATTATTCTACCTCCTTATTTTGAGAGATAATTAAATCCTCGTTTGTCTCTTTCATTAAGGTTAGATATATTTCTTCTAATGAATGGCTCTGTGGTCTGACTTCCATTATCGGTATATTGTTATTTACGAGTAACTTAACAATTTCTGGTGTATAACATTCTAGATTAGAAAGGTGAAGATATAAGTTCGCTTCAAGAGACTCATCAACTCGAACATTTTTGATGTAATCCAAATCTGATATTGCTGCCAGTAAATCCCTTGGTATTGGGGATTTGGTCTTTATTAACAATTCTTGAGAACCAAATATATCTTTATTCAATTCTGAAGCGCTGCCCATTCTTAATATTTTACCTTTATTGAGGATTGCTACCCGATCACATACCTTTTGAACTTCTTCTAGATTATGGCTATTGATAAAAATAATTTTATCCTTAGATTTCAGAGTTCTAATGATGTTACGGACATTGACTGCTGCCTCTGGGTCAAGCGCAGCTGTAGGCTCATCTAAAAATACAATCTTTGGTTCATGAATCAAGACACGTGCAAGGGCAGCCCTTTGTTTCAAGCCTTTTGAAAGCTTTCCAACTTTCATATTTTTACGATCTGTTAGTTTTATTTCTTCTAAAATGGCAGATATCCGGGCATCGAGATCGTCTATATCATAAAAACTACCAAAGAAATGCAAATTCTCATAGACGGTGAGGTTTTCGTAATTACCGTGATTTTCGGTTAAAAATCCAATATGTTTTCTTACTCGATCTCCCACCTTCTCAATATCTTGCCCAAAAATTGATGCATAACCCGAAGTGGGGGGCAATAATCCTGCGAGAACACGAATGGTAGTAGTCTTCCCTGCCCCATTTGGACCCAGGAATCCAAATATCTCACCCGCATTCAATTTAAAACTGATACCATCTACTGCACGAATCTCACGTTTATTTTTTTTATCTAAAAATACCTTGGTTAGGTTTTTCACATCCACTAATGCCGTAATCTTCACTCACTCTTTTTAAAATCTATGATTAAAATTTAAACACACTAATGAGAATAAGACTAACAATGGTTTTAATCCTTATGATTATGATTTTAATTGTTGGATGCTTAATTTGAATTATGCCTCTTATAGAACTTACTTCATTCAACCTTTCAGATGACGTGAAGCGGAATCTGGTTAATGAATTGGCTAAGACTGCAAGCGAGGTAACTGGCAAGCCTTTGGAATACTTCACTGTGGTTATTCGGGAAGTATCGGGCCCTGAAGCTTGGGGACACAGAGGAAAATGCCTCGGTTAAATTTTGAAAATACAGACAATAGATTACAGCTGAAAAACTTTTTTAAAACTTCATACCATTTTTTTTCCTACTTTGAAATAGACCAATATTTAATTTTTAGAACAGAGTTTATTTTTCTAGGTGTATTGAACAATAATATGTTCACGTTTATATGGATAAAATATATGTACGCCGATTTGATCCTTCCATCGGATTGATTTTAATTAAATTATAAAATCCTAAAGTCGCCGATTTTTATAGTTTTGAATGTTATTTCAACGATAAATAAAAAATCACCATATTATAATATAGAATAGGGGTTAATCTTTACCTAATAAGTAAACCCAAAATAAGTTTCTTAAAACTATAATGTGGTTTTGAATTAATTTTTCAATATTATGCAAATGTTATTAGCCGTTTTAAGAAGAACATATTGGTGCTAAATTTAAGAATTAGGACGATTGGGCTGATTCAATGTCTTTAATTTATTTTTGATTGTTCAATCGCACAAGAAAAAATATGTATGGTACTTAGAAAGTATATTAAGAGAAGTCTTTTTTATTTCTAAGTTTAATTATAATTAGAAGTGATTGAGTCGTACAAATTTTGAATTCAAAAGAACGTATTTTAAAATGTTTAGAGCATGAAGAACCAGATAAAGTACCATATTACGAACATCTGATTCAGCAACCGCAATTAGAAGCAAAAATCTTTAACAGATCGTATACGGGATTCCCTCTTACCAATGAAAAAGTCCAAAAAATTCTGCAGAGAGTTGGGAAAAATGAATTCATTGTAAATGCAATAAATAAAATTACCGAGTTCGTTCTTAAAAAACCCGACATATTATCACCTATTTTGCGCTCCATAATCAAAGGATATTTACGATTTTACAAAGCCTTGAAAGTCGATTTTACAATATTCCCCGCAGGACCTTTTTCCTATTACAAATGGCTACCACCAAATAAAATACTTACGGAATTCGGCGTTAAATCCGAAATTAAGATTATGCAGACGGGAATTTTAATGCTATATTATAATAGCGGCTTGTTTAAAGATAAAGAAACTTATTATGAACTTCGGGAAAAATGGAACTCTCCAAACCCGCTGGGTTTATTGTTCTGGAAAAACATGAAAAAAATACACAAGGATGAAGATATGGTAGTCGCTCCGGCAATGCATACGGGATTATTCGATTCTATGGTGCAAGGATTCGGAATTGAAAACTTCTCACGACTAATACACAAAGATCGACCATTTATCGAACAAGCGATACATGATCGAGAAATCTGGTATAGAACTTTAATAAAAGAGTTGATAGATGAATTTGATATCGATTTTTTCTTCATTGGAGACGACTTGGCCTACGATTCTGGTCCGTTTATTTCTCCGAAATTGTTTAATTCCATATTTCTCCCTTCCTATAGACGGATTGCAAAATTATTACATAAGCATGACATTAAATTCTTCTTCCATAGCGATGGAGACATTTTGCCAATAGCCGATGGATTAGTTGATATCGCCGACGCGATTCATCCATGGCAACATTCCGCGAATATTGATATTACGAATGTTAAAAAGAAATACGGAGATAGGACAACGATTATAGGTAACGTCCCAATTCCCTTATTAGTACATGGAACACATGCTGAAATTAGAAGATACGTTAAAAATTTGCTGAAACGCTGTGCTCCTGGTGGAGGTTATATATTAGCGTCAGGAAATTCAATAGTCTCGGAGATTCCCTGGCAAAATTATTTAACCATGCTTTCAACTTTTCACAAACATAGTTCCTATGATGAAACTTAAGATGTTCATCTAAAGAACAACTGATAAAGAATCTGATTAATCATCTGAATCAGATGTTTCAGAGTCAACGACCATTTCGCTTTTAGAAAGCTCCTCACTTTCATCTTTTCGTAATCCATCTCTCTTATTCTTTTTTAAAGCAAATAAACTTAAGATAATTGAAAAGACTGCTATTGCGCCAATAATTATATCGAGTATATCAAATAGTCTTGGATAACTTTTAGGATCAAGCGGATCCGTTCCAGACATGATTTCGACTCCATCGTCATATCCATCATTATCCGTATCTTTCTTAGTTGCATTTGTCCCTATGCTCACTTCAAATCCATCATTAAGATTATCCGAGTCAGAATCTTCATTGATTGGATTGGTTCCACCGTCAATTTCTTGAGAATCGTTCAACCCGTCGGAATCGGTATCACTTAGTAGCGGATCAGTAAAGTAGGTTTTCAGTTCTTCATAATCATTTATATTATCGTCATCGGAGTCAATGTCCAAAGGGCTCGTTCCGTATTGATAATACTCCATACCATCATTCAAATTATCACCATCAGTATCGTCTTCCAAAGGTTCCGTCCCGAGTATATACTTTTCATCCCCATCAGTTAGCCCATCGCCATCGCTATCTGCATCGTTGGGATCGGTGTATTCTGTATTTAGTTCTTCATAATCAGTTAATCCATCGGAATCAGTATCAACTAGCGTGGGAGACGTTTTATGTGTCATAATTTCAGCATAATCACTTAAGCCATCTCCATCCGTATCAGAATCTGAAGCATTGGTCCCGTAATGAAGATATTCTTCGCCATCCGTTAGATCATCATCATCTGTGTCATTAATGTTCGGATTGGTTAATATTATCGTTATTTCATCACTATCTGTTAGTCCGTCGTCATCACTATCTGGATCGTTAGGATCAGTTGAATGAATATTTAATTCAGCATAATCACTTAAGCCATCTCCATCCGTATCGATTTTTGCATCAATAATTTTAAGACCATCTTGATTGTCTGCTATGTATATGTAGGGTTCTGATAAAAATATACCATTGGAAACAGCCATATCATCGATTTCTGCAATTTTATATGGATAACGAGGATTGTTGATATCGATAATTTCAAATCCACCACCACCATCTGCTATATACGCATAATCTCCTGAAACATAGACATCTCGTGAGTTTCCACCATCGTCAAATTGTCCCACTTCCACGGGATTACTTGGATCACTAATATCTATTATTTCCAAGCCATCCGTAGTATCTGCGAGATAGGCATAGTCGCCCAACACATATACACCATAGGCATATCCACCATCATTATATTCTCCTTTTTCAGACGGACTACTAGGAACAGTAATGTTAATGATTTCAAGTCCATCATCACCATCAGCTACATACGCATAATCTCCTGAAACATGCACATCTCGTGCCTCTCCACCATCGTCATATTGTCCTTTTTCAACGGGATTATATGGATCGGTAATGTTAATTATTTCTAATCCATTATTTCCATCTGCTACATACGCATAGTTACCCGAAACACATAGATCATGAGCATTTCCAAGATCAAAACAACTTCCAACTTCGGTCGGATTAGTTGGGTCGCTAATATCTATTATTTCCAACCCATTGTCATCATCAGCAACATAAGCATAATCTCCCAAAACATAGATTCCTTGTGCTGAACCACCATCGTAAAGTTCCCCTACTTCAGAAGGACTGCTCGGAATACTAATATTGATTATTTCAAGACCATCATCCTGATCTGCCATATAGGCATAATCTCCATAAACATATACGTCTGAAGCAAATGCACCATCGGAGACTTCCCCAATCACCTCTGGTGAACATAACGCAGCATCTAAGGGTTTATTTTCATGGTCAAGTTCTTTATATGGTAATTCATTTGTGCATGTACATAATGTAAATAATAGGATTGTGATAATAGGAACCGCCAATGTAATTTTTAAACAACCTATATTCTTCTTTCTTTTATTAATTTTCATATTACGCTCTCCTCTAATTTGTATATAACTTTGCTACTCATCTTAATATAAGTTCATCTTAATATAATATACCCTTATTTCAACAGCTTTCTTAGATTTTTAAACATATCCGAAATATCTTCTACATCTATCAACCCAACAACCAAATCCGTGTCCCTTTTTTGCACTACGACCAATTTCTTTGTATTATATTCAACCATTTTATCTATTGCGTCTTGAATTTTTGCGAATTGGTTTATAATCGGAACATTTCTTCTAATCAGCTGTTCTATTGTCATTTGCCCCCATTTTTCTTCTGATATATTCATACAATCTTCAATATTAATTATTCCAAGCAGCTTTCCCATATCCATAACAGGTAGGTTTTTAAATCCATATTCTTGGGAAATCTCACAGAACTCCTTCACTGTGGACTCTTTGTGGATCTTTATATGTGGCTCTTTGATTAATTCACTGATAGACATATCTTGTAATATAAATAAAGTCCCAACCTTCAGCTTTAAACCCCTTAATTCAAATTTAATCGTATAAATAGAACTCCTATTGAGAAATATCCAAGATATTAAAAAACTAAACCCACAAGCTAACATGATCATAGGAATTAGCCAAAAGTCTTTTGTAAGCTCTGGAATCATAATACTCATATTAATGGGCGATTGAGCTGCGGCTGCAAACATTGATGCCATACCGATGATCATATAGATTTTGTTATTAATGACAATACTTGGAAATAAATATTGGAGAATGTGACCAAATACACCACCAAACATACATCCAATGTACAAGCTCGGTCCAAAAACACCACCTGAATTGCCCGAACCTATTGTAAAAGCAGTTGATATCATTTTTAAAACACCTAAAATAATCATTAACCATGGAACAATGGTACCATCCAGTGATTTCAGAATACCATCGTAACCCGTGCCTAATAAGCCCGCAGAAGGATAAAGCATTATAATCACACCTGCGATTCCAGCACCTAAGATTGGTTTTAAATAATTGTTTATTTTTCGATTATGGAATTGCTTAGCAATGATCTTGAATAAACTAACCCAGAAAAATCCTACTACGCCCATAATAATTCCAAAGATTGCGATCAATATATACTGGGAGGAATGGAATAGCTCTGGTGCAAATTCAAATGCAAATAGTTGTTCTGTTCCTATGATATTGCTTGAGACCACTGCACCGACCACAGAAGCTAAGAATACAGGGATCGAACTAAAAACACCTATTCCATTAAATAATACTTCAAGTGAAAAAATTGCACCCCCTAACGGAGCATTAAAGGTTCCGGCAACGGCTGCAGCAACTCCAGATGCTATGAGTAGGCGAATTTGTTGAGGATTAAGTTTCAGAGTATTTCCAATAAATGAACCCACACTACCACCCATTAATGCGACGGGTCCTTCTCGTCCTGCACTTGCTGTACTGACGGTGGTCGCCGAAGTGACTGCTTTAATAAAAGGAGTTTTTTTCTTTATTTTACCTCGTGCAAGCACTGAAGACTCTATCACCTCACCTATACCAGAGCCCTTTGACTCTTCGGATACCTTATTAGTAAGAAATCCAACAATAACGCCTCCTAATACCGCTAATATTATATATCCTAAATTATAGGGACCAATATTAATAGTCACAAGAGGTAAAAAGATATTTCGAAAGAATATCTCGAATAGATCTAACAAATAATGGAATGCAACAGAAATTAAACTTCCAATCAATCCAACAACTATTGCAATTATATTCAAGAATACCCAACGTTTATGATTTTGGTCTGGAGCCAATATATGTTGCGATTCTTGGAATCTTTCATAACGCTTGACAACCATTATTTTTCAAATAAACAATTATTTCTCTTATACTTAGGCTTGATTTTTTATTAGATAGAGCTTTTTTATGGTCATTTTTAAATGATCAAACTTGATCAGGCAGGAACCATTACTGCCTAATATTACTATGTTCATCCACATATTTAAATCATTCGGTCTTTTTGGGTTGCCAACCGATCAAGCTATCTGGATCGGTAAACGGAGTATCCTCTGCAGATTAGAATACTTTATCATTATTATCCAAGAATTTATTATATTTTTTTACCCGTTTCCCGCTCACATATTATATATGAACGGGCTGACTCTATGGCGGGGACTCCTGGGATTCAGGCGGCACACGCACATATCTTGAAAAGTATTTTGGGATTTTAAGTATTGTTTCGGCGACTTCCGGCGCTATGTTCTTTTCGAGCTTTTTGAATTTTTTCGTCACGATTTCTAATTGTGTTTCACCAAAGTAAACTTTTTTATAATGTAAGATCTTGTGTTGTATATATATATATTTTGATCTTACAATGCGTAGACTATTTTATTTCATGTAAATTCATGGATTGAAATCTATTTCTAGTAATATATTGTATAAAGTTGATGTAATAAAGTTGATAGATAGATATTCATTATTATTAATGTTAAGCTTTTGAGATTTATGTTACGATTACTCGTTACATCTTGCTTTTTTATCTCATCAGTATCCACTAAACTGTTCCTTTTAAAGGAAAAAATCTTTAAATGTGGAATTTAATGGAAGTGCAAGGGATATATGTTATCATTATTCACTTTAATGACTATTTCAATAATCTTTATGAGATACTATCGGGTTATACGCTAAAATATTAACCTTAATCTTCATACATGT
Organism: Promethearchaeota archaeon; assembly: GCA_014729055.1. Classification (GTDB taxonomy): domain Archaea; phylum Asgardarchaeota; class Lokiarchaeia; order Sigyniarchaeales; family Promethearchaeaceae; genus WJKO01. The sequence goes on from WJKO01000551.1 coordinate 15,999, forward strand.
GTTTGGGGAGCACATAGTGAAGATAATGTACCTCTGATATTCCACAAGATTTCTGTATAATTCTATTTATACACCTAAGTTTTCTCGCGGTTTTGGTTGAGATGTAAGACAACGGCTTGATCGATTTGGAAAGGCAAGTAATAAAGCATTAATGCCAAATACTACCCTTTTATTGCTGTAAACGGCTTATAAAATGTGTGGAGTTCCGTTTGCTCGTTAAATTATAGGTTTGTAGCATGTATATCTCCTAACGTTCGTGTATTTGTATTTAGGATGGTTTTTTATATTAGTATAAAGACCCTGGACGCGTCGGCAAACATCTTCCAAAACCCTTTGCGTTTGTCGTTCAGCCCGGATGCAACGTCCGCATACACGCCCGAGACCGCATACCCCTCCTTTTTTGCGTGTTTTTTGAGCATCTGTATCTGTCTGTCGAGGTCTCCGTGCTGTTTTTGCACGGGCTGGGACAC
>WJKO01000552.1 GCA_014729055.1 Promethearchaeota archaeon
GAAGATGGTATTAATCTTCTGCGTTACAACCCTAATTTTGAAGTGGTAGTTTTACAAAAAACCGAAAAGGAAAAATTAAGAGAAGAAATTAAAGATGCTGATGCCATTGTAGTTAGAAGTGGTGTTAAAGTTACTGAAGAACTGTTAAGCCATACAAGTACTCTTAGAGTTGTTGGAAGAGCAGGAGCGGGTTATGATAATATTGACGTTGACGCTTGTTCTAAGCATGGTATAGTCGTAATGATCGCTCCCGGCGGTAATACCAATGGCGTTGTCGAACTCACAATCGCTCTAATGCTTGCACTGATTAGGAATATTCCAATAGCAGATAGACTAATGAAACAAGATACATGGGCAAAAAAAAGATTAACAGGTACCGAGCTGAAGGGAAAAACTCTAGGTATGATCGGTTTAGGGAAAATTGGCGGGCGAGTTGCGGAAATAGCTCAAGAGTTTGGTATGAATATTGTTGCGTTAGTTAAAAACAAAAATAAAAAGAGAGATATAGACTTTAAGGGAGAATTTGTCGATACATTAGATGGACTTCTGCCGAATGTAGATTTTCTTAGTCTTCATGTTCCTTTGAATTCGAAAACTACGGGTTTGATCAGTAACAAGGAATTAGATATGATGAAACCTACGGCTTATTTAATAAATACATCAAGAGGCGCGATCGTTGATGAAGATGCATTATATAATGCCTTAAAAAACAAAAAAATAGCCGGTGCGGCAATTGATGTATATTCGAAAGAGCCGTCGTCCGTTAAAGACTTCCCATTCATAGAATTAGATAATGTGATTGCAATGCCTCACCTTGGAGCTAGTACAAAGGAATCACAAGCAAATGTGAGCCGAATTATTTGTGAAAATATTATAGAAGGATTAGAAAGTGGAATTTATATTGATGCAGTCAATTTACCATTTGAAATATCCGCAACAGATGCGAATAATTATCGTCCATTCATCAAACTAGCGAAAGCCATTGGTAAATTTGGCGGACAATATATCAACTGTGAATTAAAAGAAATGAAAATCGGCTATCGGATGAAAACTTATATGGAATTCAAACCGATATTAATGACACTGGCTTCGGAAGTATTTTCCACACAGAATGAAGATATTTCCTTAATAAATGTGAAGGATAAAATTGATACTGGCGACGTCGGACTCATTATCAACAAGGATCCAGACTTGACTTATAATAACTCTTTAAAACTTGAATTGACTTGTAAAAACAATGAAAAATTGCTTGTGAAAGGTACGTTTATTGCGGGTATTCCAAAACTTGTAGAAATTCAGAATATTAAAATTGAAGTGGTTCCAGCAGGCAAAATGCTTTTAGTGCGAAATCTTAATGTGCCCGGAGTTATTGGTAAGATTGGGACGTTGCTGGGAGAACGGAATATTAATATAGCGGAAATGCATTTAGGGCGATCTGAAGTCGGAGGAGAAACCAAAGGAGCCGTTATGGTGGATGAAATAGTAAGTAAACAAGTAATTGATGAGTTAAAACAACTGCCGAATATTGTTGATGTAAAACAAATAATTTTTGATTAAAAAAATCTGTATTTTTATTTCTATAATGGAATTTCATTCTCTACATGTCGTGGAATCCCCCGCCCCCTTGTTCGATACTGGCGCTTAAGAATAGAATCAATCACAGTTCGGAAGTTAGAACCGCCGCATTCATCACAAGTTTTTCCTTCTGTCAAATTTATCCACCTAAAATAATCATTCAATTTTTTTCCTAAGTATGGCTTTTTATTGCGTTTGCTATCTATATATATATAATTTCAAATATTTCAAGAAAAAAAGGGATCATTATGGCTAAAAAAGTTGAATTAATAGGATTACAGCTCCCAGAAATTGTACCAGAAGATGATTTACCCTCAATTCTTCTGGATTCTATCCAAAAAGAAGTTGGCAAACTCAAAGAGAATGATATTTTAGTCTTAACGAGCAAAATCGTTTCAAAGGCAAATAATTTATTAATAAAAATGGATGAAATTGAGATCTCTAAGAAAGCAATTAAAATCTCGAAAAAAACTGGTGTTGATGTAAAATACGTTCAAATGATCCTTGATCATAGTGATGAATTGCTGATTGCAATTCCATTGGGTGATCTTGTAGAAGAAGGAACAATTGATATCGGAAGATTATCAGATGATAGCGAATTAGCCAAAGTGGCTATGAAAAAGATACCTACCCCTATATTTGTCAGGATTGGTGGTCAACTCTACAGTAATGCAGGTATAGATTACTCAAATCATCCAAAAGGTATAGCTAGCTATATTCCTAAAAATCTTGATGAATATGCTCGAAAGATACGTGAAAAAATCACACAAATAACCAATATAGATATTGGTATAGTCATATCGGATACCGAGATGCTACCTTTCGGATCGTTGGATCTTGCTCGAGGTTGTTCTGGAGTAGAATTGATGGGTAAATTATTCGGAGAAAAAGATAAATATGGAAATCTCAAATGGGGAGGTGCCGAAAGTTATCCCAATGAATTAGCAATAGCATCTGGCATGGTTATGGGTCAAATTGATGCGGGAATTCCTGCTGTCCTCATTCGAGGCATGGTAATAGGGAAGAGTGAAGCGGGTATAAATTCTATATGGTTTGAAAAACAGCAACTCAACGGAATTATAAAAAAGACAGTTAAAAAGACGATTAAAGTTTTAGGATTACGAAATCTATTTCGTATATTTAGATCTTAATACCCAAAGTTTCAATGAACGGTCGAGTGGTTATTATGAAAAAAGTAGTTATAATCGGTGATCTCTTTTTAGATATTCTTCCTTCACCACTTCCTATAAAAAAAGATCTTGTACTTCATGAAGGAGAAACATTTGTTAAATCCGTGACATTTCAGCGCGGAGGTTGTGCAGGAAACTTTGCGGCGGTTATGGCAAATTTAATGCCCAGTGATGAAATTCTATTTGTTAGTAAAGTGGGAAATGATCAAAATGGAGACTTTCTTATCAATCAAATGCAATCATTTGGGATTACTACTAAGATTGGAAAATCGGAGATGGGAACTGCCATTACTATTGCAGTAGCTTATAAAGGGGGGGAACGTCACTTTATTACATATAATGGAGCGATGGATGATTTTACATTAGAAGATGTTAATTTGGATTTATTTCAAGATGCAGATCATTTAGTATGGCGCGGTATATGGTTCACGCCTCATCTATTACATAACGCTGCAACTTTTCTGTCTGCTGCCAAAAAACATAATGTTTCGATATCTATGGATTTGGGTTTTGATCCATTTTGGTCTAATCCTTCTTTAGGAGACGTAGAAAAGCGAAAAAAATCTGCTTTGAAATCTCTAAAATATGTTGATTACTTATTTGGAAATGCAATGGAAATTGCTAAATTAACGGATGAAGATGAACTTGAGAAAAGTGTTCACGGACTTTTTCAAAATCAAGTTAAAAATGTAGTAATCCACAAAGGAAGCGATGGGTCATTGATTTATAATCAAAATATGCAAAAAGTCATGACGCCAGCATTTCCAGAGAAATCTAAAATGAACCCAGTTGGAACGGGGGATACTCATGATGCGGCTTTCCTTTTTCGGCTGATGAGAGGGGATAATATTAAATCTGCTGCGAAATACGCATCAAAAGCAGCAGCATATTCCTTAAGTCATCCTGCTGGAACAAAAATTACAGAAAAAAAGATTGAAAAATTTGATAATACAATGTAAATGACGGATTATTTATCAGCTGGAGAATGTATTAAAGTTACCGAGATTTTATTTGTCTTAGATTAGTGATATAGATGTCAGACTCCGAATCCCAAGATCAAAAAAAGACAAAAAAATGTCCTGCTTGTGGAAAAGAACTCCCCTCAAATGCGAGATTTTGTCAGAAGTGTGGGAATAACTTAACGAAAGAGATTAACACAGAATGGCGGACAGCCACTATCAAAAAGCGAGGTCAAGCTGGTAAAAAAGAAACGGATAAAACAGACGATTTGGAGCCAATCACTCAGAAATGTCCTTTTTGCGGTGTAATAATTAAATCAACTGTTCTGGATCAATGCCCTGAGTGTTTTCACATGTTATCTGAGTTACCGGCGGGATATAAAGAGAATCTTGACAAAAAATTCCTAACACCTAATCAACGTAAAAAAGAAACCCAAAAAGTCAAGAAAAAGGATAAATGGAATATTCAAGAAGCTTTTTCGGTGTTTTTTAATTCTATATTAGTCTTTATCGTTAGTGAATTTCTCGTTATGATGGTTTTCATAGTAATGAATCCCGAATTGATGGACTCACCAGGAACTGCTACGATTCCAGTAAATAATCTTTCAATAATACTAAATAGTATTCCAAGCGTTCTTTTAGGTCTCTATCCGTTAATTTATATAAAGAAAAATCAACATGCGTTTAAGAAATTGGGTTTGATTAGACAAGATCTACTAAAATACATTATTTATGGC
>WJKO01000553.1 GCA_014729055.1 Promethearchaeota archaeon
GTGTCCCAGCCCGTGCAAAAACAGCACGGAGACCTCGACAGACAGATACAGATGCTCAAAAAACACGCAAAAAAGGAGGGGTATGCGGTCTCGGGCGTGTATGCGGACGTTGCATCCGGGCTGAACGACAAACGCAAAGGGCTTTGGAAGATGTTTGCCGACGCGTCCAGGGGCAAATTTGCCCTGGTCTTGGTAACCTATCCGGACAGATTGTCGAGGTTTTGCGTGTCATACCTGGAAAAACACCTGGCGACCTTTCGCATCGGCGTCACGTATGCAGAATCAAAAAAAAGTAAAACCCCGCAAGAGGAACTGGTCGCCGACATGATGGCTATTATTGCGAGCTTTAGCGGACGATTGCACGGACTTCGCGCCAAAAAGAACAGAGAGCAAGATAAAAAGAAGATCCCGGGATTGCTTAAAAAAGGAATAAAGTGGGCAGAGGCACAAGGCATGCAAAAAGTGACGCACGATGACGTGAAAAAATTTCTAACCGCAGAGGATGAAAAATTGATGGTGTTCCACCGCAAACAGCTCTATAAGCGGTTAAATATCACTCTTGCTGAACATTAACCGGCTTTAATCGGTGGGCTTAGATAAATCAATCACATATGACACAAAACTAACCCAAAACTAAAATTATCCAAAATTATTGTTGTCTTCTTCCTCTTCCGAACTATTATATATTTTTTCTTGAATTTTTCGCTCTTTTTCCAGTATATCCTTAGCTAACTTGGCTATTTCTTTCCCTTTTTCAGTAAGAGTGTAGGTGTTTACCCCCACCTTATCTATTAATTTAATTAATTTCATCTCATGGAGAGTATCTCGCACTTTAATACTTTGATTCGTAGAATATAGTTTCTCTCCTTTCTCGTCTTTTATTTCACGTATTTCTTTATTCGTAACACCCTCTAAGCGTTTGAATATGTATACAAGGATTTCTTTAGTTCCTTTCATATCCAGTATATTAATATCATCTTTAGATTTAGAAGGCATGAGTTATTATCATACTCTTTGATAGTTAAATTTTTCTGTAATTGAAGCGATTTTAAGTAACTAAAAACATATTTATTGATCGAAAAATTTATATTTAAGAAAAATTATTTGATCGATATCAAAACTTTTTGATATACTAAAACTTTTTCACTAAATAAGAAATATTATATAATTTAGGGAAAAAGAGTCTATGTGGACTTCAAGAGGTTTTGATAGAATAAAAAAGAGTAGATTCAATTATGTTAGAAATGGAATTTAAACCTAAAAAGAAAATAGATGATAAAATTACCATCAATTCACTTAAAACCATAACAGAATTTGAACAATATGTTATGAAGTTATCTCATACAAGAAATTTACTTGAAATAACTACTATTCATTTAAGTTGTACCGAGTTAGAAGAAGTCCCCAATCTTGATCATTTTCCCAATCTTCAATTTTTATATTTAGATAACAATCAGATAAAGAAAATCCCCGAATTATCCTATTTACCAAAACTAAAGTGTTTGGATTTGGAAAATAATTGTATTTCTAAAATTGAGAATTTAGAGAATTTGAAACATCTTAATCACCTTGATCTTTCTTCAAATCAAATTGAATACATAGAAGGTTTAGATGATCTTGTTAATTTAGAGTTTTTAACCCTTTCAGAAAATAAAATTAATAGAATTAATGGGTTAAACAACCTTCAAAGTTTAAAATATTTGATGTTGGACTGCAATGAAATAAGTAAAATTGAGAATTTGAAAGGTTTGGAAAATTTAAGAGAAATAACATTGGATTTTAATAAATTTGAAAACATTAATTATTCATGTTATTCAGAAAGCCTTGAAAGATTATATTTACAATTTAATCATATTAAAGAATTTACAGATTTACCTTATTTTCCAAACTTAAGAGTATTATATCTTAATTATAATGAAATCTCTAATATTTCAAAATTGTTTTCTCTAAAAAAACTGGAAATATTATATTTAAATCATAATCGGCTAAAAGATATTTCTAATCTTCAAAATCTTGTTTCACTTCAAGAGCTAGTCTTAGGGGATAATAATATATCTGATCTTTCAGCTCTTAAAACCCTAAAGAAACTAAGAACTCTAAAAACATATAATAATCCTATAAAAAATAATTTGGAGTTAGTAAAATGATTGAATTAGAAAATGAAAATAGTTTAGATGAAAAAGGTAAGGAAGATATTAAGGTTTTCTTCAATCTTACCTTAGGTTCTTTTAATTTCGATGTGTTAAAAAATCTTAATTCCTTATATGGCTATTCTAACGAAGATTTTTTAAAGATTATCCTTTCATGGTATTTTCGGGAACATTTTCACCCAATATTTGATTTTAATGAAAGTTTTCAAAGTATAATCAAGGATGTTAGACACAATAATTCAGATAACAATGAAACATCTTTCAAATTCAGTATTTCAAATGATTGTATTTCATCAATCGAAGATTATTGCAAGGAAGCTAACCTATCAAAAAATAATGGGAAAGAATAACGATAGATTTTTTCAAGGAAAATACTGAAAAATATTTTAATTTATAATAAAACGAGAATGAAAAAAATACAGGTTGTAAGTTATTCTTTCTTTGTAATCTCCATGTTTACAAGATCCCCATCTTCTAAACCTAGTGCTTCCGCGAACTTTTTTGGAATACTCATTTTAAGCGAAGTATTTGTGTAATGTTTTAGTTCACGCCTAAAATATATATTCCTCTCTGAATAACTATTTTTCCGCGTTATACCGAGTATTTTTAACCCAATTGTCATCCCTTCGGTCAATTCTTGTTCTTCTATTGTTTCTTTATCAAATATTAAATACATTGTTCCTGAAAGCACAGAGGAGATCACACTGATCATAACTTCACCTTAATTTATGTATTTGTTTCGATTTAAAAAAACCTTTCCAATATCCATATATTTAACATAATCTCAGTCTAACCTAAATGTTTAACGAATATAGTTTAGATATTTCTGCCTATTCTGATTTTGTTTCATTTGTTTTAATTCCCTTTTAGTGATCTTTAATGGGTTAGTCTTATTTATGATTTGATCAAAACAAATATGTTTATAAAGATCTATATGATATTAGGATCATATATACTTTCATATTCTCGCATAGTCTAGACCAATTATACATTATTTGGTGAAAATTAATGTCAGAAAAAACTACAAATAATCAAATTGAATTAAATTCTGGGTTAAAAGAAAATGAAGATCGTAATATGACGATGGTATTGAACCTTCCAAAGAAAATAAAAAACTTTTTAGATGAATTGAAAAGTCTGCTAGGTCTAACCGATAATACACTCATAAAAATAATGCTCATTCGCGTATATGAGCAATACCGCAGATATGAGAATAAATTTATCGAGGATCACAAAGATCTAATAGTTTCTTTACGCGGGAATAAAGAACCAGAAATAAAATAGGTTTACTGAGTAACATGGCGGGAAAAGAAGAAAATCAACGGGATTTTCACAATCCGGAAAAGTTCGTAAATATGAAATCTGAATAATATGTCGAGAGAACGCACAAAATGGTAAAAACAGAGAGGAATTTAGATGAAGAAAAGCTCGAAGAAACCAAACAAAACATTAACTCTTTATATCCATATCGGTGCAAACATTGCGGAGCTCCGATAAAATACGCAAATCAAGATTTATGTGAAACCTGTTGGCTTTCGAAACATTTCCCATA
>WJKO01000554.1 GCA_014729055.1 Promethearchaeota archaeon
CTATTACAACTCGGACTTTTTTATAAAAACGATTCTCTTGATTTTTCGCCGTTGAAGTTCTTAAACGGAAAATGAGATTCAGATGATATACTTTGGCAATGGAAACTTGTTCTATTTCTTGAGTTACAGGATTCCAAACAGATTCAAATTGAATCGGATCATCGGCGTATCTTAATAATTCTTTTACATTAAAGCGCATAATATTGGCTATATTTCCGTGCCTTGTATGAATTTCCCCGATCTCATCGTTATATAAGGTAAAGACTTTTTTATACAGAAATACTTTCTCCGGTTTTCCTTTGCTTTCAATAATACTCTTGTTACTCGCTTCCCTAATCTTCTTCACTTCTGGTGGAACTTCTTTCATCTTCAAGAAATGCATCGACTCTCTGTAATCTCCGATCTGACGGTCATTATAACTATCAATGATATCGACTTTTCGATCGGGTATTAATACACCAACTGCCTTTTTTGATATTGCTTTTACGTTATCTTTTATACGATCTTTTAGCATATAGATGACAATAGCCACTAAAATAAATGGAATTGAATTTTCCTCAAAATTGGATAACAATAGGAAGCCCAAGAATAAGGACATAAACATGGCAAGCCCCGCCGCTACGGAATAAAACATTTCTAAAGCCGAGGACCGTGGATCATTTTGTTTCTCAGTTAAATATAATACGCCTTGAACAAATTTTTTCAATATACTTTCCCAATAACTAAAACTTTCATTCTGCTTTTCTTTTTTAATAATTAACTGGCTCTTTATTTGTTTGCGATGATCTTGCTCCCGTTCGATAATTTGAACCATTTTTTTCTTTACTTTGGGTTCAATCTTGGATAAAAATAGTTTTAAGGCTTTAGTAACCCAGCTTTCAATCTGTAGGCTGATATAATCGTCCGAAAAGTTAAATGTTTCCCTTAATTGTTCAGGAATGTGGGCAGTCATAAAAGACTTTCTTAACTTGACCATTTTTTCTTGAAGTTCCTCTATTCTTGAGAGATATTCATAAACTGCATTAAATAGGGAGACATATTGATTTTGATTGTAGAATTGATGGAAGAAGTAATTAAATTGATCGCGTAATGTTGTTTTGCAAATACAAGCTAGTAATCTTGTTTCCCGATTAATATTGCTTTTCAATTCGTCAGATATTTTTCCTTGTTCGATAGCACGCAAATTTCGGAGTACTGTTTGTATTGGCGATAGGTCGTTTTGATCATCTACAAGACCCATTACTGACATTTGAGGGGTCTTAAAGCGAATTCTATCATTTAGATCCGCAAAAAATTGATCTGAACTATAGCTTTGTTGATTAATTTGTAAAGAGCGAGGTATAAAGAAAAATGTATCCAAATAATACTTGGTTTTCTTATCAGTTGTATCCTCAAGATTGTAATCGACTTTGGCTTCAAAATTAAATAGGTCATGGCGTTCCATTGATGACTCTGTCCATTCATCAGGGCCCGATTGTTTATAATAATCGTCCAGACCTAACATCCGCGATACTACTCTCTCATTTATTCAAATATATAATATATATCGATATAGGAAATATATATTTAATACTCCTTTATAAAGGTAATCTATATCTCTAACTTTATTTTAATTCTAAAGAAATTGTTTGTATGAAATAAAGAAAACACAGCTTGAAAAACTTAATTGAATAAAATTTAATTGAATAAAACTTAACGGAATCAAAATTAAAATCAATAAAATAATAAAATGAATCAATAAAATCTATAAATACTCAATAAAATAATTGGTGATTTCAGAATTGATTAAGATTGGAATTATTGCATCAGGATCTGGGAGCAATGCGGAAGCGATAATGGAAGCTTGTGAAGAAGGTGGAGTCAAAGGAAAAGGGAAAGTTGTCGTATTGATCAGTAATAAGAAAGATGCTTATTGTCTAAAAAGAGCCGAAAATCATAATATTCCTGCGATTCTAATTCAGAGCAAAGATTTTAAAGGAACGAGGGAAGACTATGACAAACTGGTGGTTGAAGCATTAAAAAAATATGACGTTCAATTAGTTTGTTTAGCGGGTTACATGCGACTTGTATCACCTTATTTCTTAGAAACCTTTAAAGATTCTGTATTAAACATTCATCCAGCATTATTGCCAAGCTTTCCCGGCATGCATGGTTATAAGGATGCAATAGATTATGGAGTGAAAATAAGCGGATGTACAGTACATTTTGTTGATGAGAAAATGGATCATGGACCAATAATTGTGCAAAAGACGCTTGAAGTCAAGTTTGAGGATACAGAGGAAACACTTAAAGAACGCGGCTTAATATTAGAACATGAAGCATTTCCTGAAGCTGTACAATTGTTTTGTGAAGATCGTCTAGAAATCATTGGTCGAAAAGTTAAAATTAAACGAAAAGATAAATGAAACGAGAGAGTTTATGGGTTATTTGATAAATCTATTTGAAATGAGATTATAAAATATGAAACCGATAACTGCCGTTTATTTTCATGACCTTTTTAATAAAAAGATTTGGGATATCATCAATAACAAGTTCCAAAATTTTCCACAAATAATGCAAAAACAATTAAATAGCCAGAATGTTAAATTGATTAAGCCGCCATTAATTTCTGAAAAGGATATACTCAAATTCCATTCAGACAATTATTTCAACCAAGTTAAACGGCGATGGGATTATAAAGGTGCACGGCTGACTGTTGGTGGATGTGTAGATGCAGCAGTGAAAATAATGGACACAAAATATCATAATGCACTCTGTTTTGGCGTCGCGGCGGGTCATCATGCAGAACGGAATTATGCTTGGGGCGGAACATATCTTTCAGTTTCAGGTGGAATAATTACTAAATTAGAGGAAAGGTTTGGCTCAGATATTCGAATAGCGATTTTAGATACAGATTCCCATCATGGTAATGGAACGAGGGATATATGTTTGGGCCATAATAATGTTCTTCATGTGTGTTTTTGTAGTTCTGATGTTGTTGAAGAAAATGGAACTAAAATATGTGTTGATTCTGGATATAAAACAACTGATGAAAAATACCTAAAGCTTATAGAATCCGAATTCATTAAGAGAATAGAAACCTTCAAACCAGAAATTATTATCCATTTATTAGGTCATGATACCGCACAAGGTGATTATGGAAATCGTGGTTTATCCAAAGAATTTTTTTTAAGGTTAGTACATCGCATTAAGAAGAAATCTGAAGAAATTTGTTATGGAAAATATTTGATAAACACTCATGGCGGGAGCAATTTAGATATTTGCGAATATATACACCCAAGAATCATCGATATATTAGCAGAATAGATATATTAGCAGAATAGATATATTAGCAGAATAGAATAATTTTCTAGCCTAGATAATTTTCTAGCCTCGATAAGCAATATCCTCATTAAAAAACTTTTTATAACATTTACAGCAAGGAATCCCAAAACTAATTGCTTTAGGATTGTGTATGTTACTATGCTTGGCTTTATCCAGATATTCCAATAAGCGATCCCTCAACGCCCTTCTGGAAGATTCTTCGTTGAAATAAAATGCCACCAAATAAGAACGATGATTCTCCGATCCACAGACAGGACAAGTATTATAAAACTGCAGAAATTCTTCAAATATTTCATGTTCTTCTTCAGATAATGCATTTTCTAATTTGTCAAAACTACTATCGTGTCCATCCCGCATAATATTCCTTAATCTGTCCAATTCACGGAGCATTTCATCCCTAAGGCTTCCAAGACTCCCATTGTCACTATTAAATCTTCTATTATCATTACTTGGGAATGGAATTGCAGGACTCCGGCTGTGTGGAGGAGGCGGGATCCTTCGAGGACGATACACCACTGCTCGGAGCTCTCTCTGAAGTATTTGCCTTGTATTAGTTATTTGAGGTGGAGGAGGAGGTAAATAATCCCGGATCCTGATTCTATACAAACTATCATATAAATCTGTGTTACTTTCATCTGTATTATAATCGTTCTCATCATTTAGCCGGCTCGTGCAGAATTCTAATCGTTCTCGCAATTCTTCTGCGGGTGTCTGGATCTCCCCAATAGCTCTATCAAAAACTAGATTTTGGCACATTTGCTTAATTATATTGTGATCCAAACGTGATTCTGGTGAAAGTATATAATATCCTTGTAAATAGTTTAGATCAACAAATTCGCTGATATCACCCTCAGAAACTAAACTATCCTCCGTATAATTAATACCTATGAGATAGATCAAGCAACTTGATGTGTTATTTCGAACGAGATCAATCCATAAATAGACTGTTTCCCAACTCTCTAAAATCAAAAAATCAAAGAAAATCAATGATATTGAAGCACCGCGACAATATAAAGGTAAAATGTGGAAATATCGGTTCATGGGAACAAAATCCCATATCTGTAATTTACATGTAATATTATGAGTGATTTCTTGCTCAACTACTCCAAAGTTCACACCTATTGAATAGTGGTTATTTGGGGGCATATCTATTATTGAAAGATCACGAATAACCTCACTTTTATTTACACTGGGATTACCCAAACAAATACTCTTATATAAGTATGAACTAGACATTTTTTGAACTCTAACATCTCTTTCAATAAATTCGGATTATAAAGCTTATGGGATCTTTAAATATGGAATATATCACAATAGAAAATCTCTTAACTGATCATTATTGCTTTCCGAAAATTTTTCTGTAACATTTGCAACAAGGAACGCCAACTTTGATTGATGTATTTCTTATTAATTGCATTGATACACCTTGAGAACCCAACTTATTCATCATCACAATCAGTATATGCTTTAATTGTTGTTTTTGTCCATCTCTATCCATATAAAAGTCCCATAAATAGGAAATATGGTTTTTTATACCACAAATAGGGCATATTGAATAGAATTCTGTGAATTTATCTAATTTTCTACGTTCCTTGGTAGATAATCCTGCCAAGGGGCGTTCATGTATTAAGGAACAGATTTCAATGAAAAGACCTTCTACTATATGTTTATCAATCAATTTATCATAAAAAAAAAATGTCGAAATGTTATCAATGTGCTCAATTTCTTGCCTAACGAATGCAATCTCCTCATCCGGGATTCTCTTTTGATTTTCTGTCCCAATGACTACTATAGGAATATCACCAGAAATTGATCTAATTGAGAGTATATAATTATGAATGTTCTCAATATAAGATGTAGAAGTTATATCGCAAAAGATAATAGCCGCACGAGCAAATTTATAAGCAGATTGTTGAATAAACTTGCAATATGCCCTTTTATGTTCATCAATATCCCAAATAATCAGCTTAAAAACGGAACCTTCCGCAAATACTTCTTTAGATGCAATATTAAAGCCAACATACGAGTTAGATTTATAATGTCGGGTAAACTCTTGTAAGAAACTTAGTTTTGCAGATCTTGTAGAGCCTAATGCAACAACTTTATACTTATATGACAAAATTTTCTCACTCAAGCATCACATGCAAACTTAAATAAAAAAATTTAAGCATCAAGAAAATCTATTTAAATTGGATCGGTTTTCTCGATGATTTTTCTGACCCACCAGACGGTTAGTTGTTTTGAAGTTATCTTGAAGATATTTAATCGGATGAAGAGGATCTTGAGTGAAGAGAGGAACCGATCCTCTTTTTCTTCTGAAAATATATTTCAAATAAGATATTGAATATAATTATAACCGCAAACATAACCAGTCCAAATAAGCCACTGAAGTTATAAAGGAAATCAATCACGAAAAACTCGTAATAACTCATTGTAAATGTATCTCCGTCTATTACTGGTTCATACCAAATGTTAAATTCATCCGTACTGCTTGGTCCATTAATGCTTTCATTGAATTCATCTAAGAAGGAATCACCCCATGTATCGAATACTCCTCCCATTGAATGGTAGGATTCATGCTCATCATCCCAGTCTTTAACAGTATTCAAAATAAAAATCGTGATTCTCGGACATCCGAAATGTTTTGCAATCAGTGTATCTCGCACTAAGGCATCGTAACCGAACCCTGCTTCCTCTCCATTTTGAAATTGAATAACATCTCTTCCATAACAAGTGCAATTAGTAATCCCAATATAAACACCTAAACGATCAGTATTACCATACACTTGTTCAACCGCTTGTGAATGAAGATATAATGGAACATAGAAACCATAATGAGGATCAGGTCTGTCTTCAGGATCCCAATAGGGATAATCGCCGTATGGATCTGAACCGTCACAGCTTCCTCGATATATCATCGGTGCGTATTCATCCCATCGGGGTACATCAAAAATATTATATCGTTCTCTCTGAGTAATATCACGATCTCCGTCTAAAATATCGACTGAAGAACCCACATAATTCACGTTTTGCATAATCATATCAGGATAGTTATCGTCAGCCCAATTGAAAAACTCGTGCCATTGTTCCCGACTTTCATCGTTTCGACTTTCATTGGCTAATGTGTTTATTCCACACTCTTCTTCCAAACGAGTTTCATTATTCGGATGTTCCCAATCAAAACTTAAACCGACAACATTATCCAAATGTTCTTCATCAAAAAAATTTAAATAATCCTTGGCGAGTTGAATAGTTTCGGGTGTTTCTCCGTCCCAAACAAAACCACCCTCTGGTGCGGGTATTGCAACCATTATTTTTACATTCGGATATGAATTATTCCATGTTGCAATCATATTTTTGAAATAAGTCCTCGTTGACGGAGGGGTGATATTGCGGGGAGTATCATAAGTAATTATCATAATATTATGTTCATTAAGCTCATCTTTCTGAGTAGCAGTATATAAACTAGTGTTAATAGAAGCCCAGAATGCCAGTTCTGGAGTGTAGTTTTTTGGCTTAATTTTTATTGGAGTATTCCATACTGCTGGTTGAGTTATAACAAGCGCCGCAGAACCGAGTAATCCCGTTATAATAAGCGCCGAAATGACAGTTCGCTTTTTCTCTCTTATTGATGTAAGGCATTTATTGAACCATTCTTTTGCATTTTTATTTGTTTGATTACGTAATATTGGGAACAAGAATAGTCCATTAATCAAATTAAATAGCAAACTAAGCGCCATGAACCCAGTTAATCCCCAACCAAAAATCTGAATCATTGGAAATACAGGAAATGCCTCTTCCTTTTTAAGAATCATACCGTTAATAAGAAAAAATGCCCCAACATGAGCCAACGCATTTATACATTGTCCTAACCAATTATTATATGTCAATCTACTCCATACCACAATTCCTACTATTAAAGCAGACCAAAGGACAAGTGCGGTTATAAAGTCCGGGAAAAAAGCGTATTCATAACTTTTAAGAATAGGAACGAGTTCCACAATTGCTAAAAATGTTAAAGCAATATTCAAGACAACTTTCGAGAACTTACTCGTACTATTAATATATTTCTCTAATCCAGTTACTTTCTTAGAATTATTTCGTTTTTCTTCATCGATGTTTTCCATGACAATATTCTATTTTCTTTCATATTTTATATTTTATGCCTATATATATCTCTATAATTTCAGACTGAAGCATTTATATGATTATAATTCTTTTCATTACTTGAGATATAATGCAAGTACGCTTGAAGAAAAGAAAGATAAAAGAGCAAAAAGAGATTCATGATTTATTTAATGAAATGGGGAACCGATATATTCCAATACCTAGAGCGAATCTTCCTTATATGGCAGTTACATTAGGATTGATACATCCAAAATATTATAAAGTAATTAAGGCATGTGACGGCAAAAAAGATGTTATATCGATTGCAAATGAGTTAATGATGAATATATCTCTTGTCAAGAGGCGAATAGGACAATTAGCGAGGACTAGGCTTATTTATCTCAAACGAGAAGAGTAAATAAAGAAACAAGCCTTGAATTACATTTTTTTCTACATATACTAAAACATATATGTTTTTTATTTACTATTTGCTTCCAATAATTCAATAAAGCCCTCTATTCTAGTCTTAATTGCAGCTTCAGCATATGCCCTTGGGTCATTCATATCAGCCTCAATTATTATAGCAGGAATACCAATCTCTCTTTGTATCATTTTTTTAAGATCAAGCATTCCAGTAGAATTTGGTCGGCAAGACATATTATTATGCAAGATTACCCCATCTATCGAATATTCATCAATAACTTCTTTAAAATACTCCATTCTTCTATCTAAATTGTAATAGTATGGCTGTTGTAACCACATTCTAGCAAATGCATGTAAATACTCGTCCGCGCTCAAGCCCAGCGGCTTTCGGGGACCAAATGCCCATGTATAAGGTTCATATACAATTGATGCCCCCAGTTGGGCAAGCTCAAAAATAAATTTAATACGATACCAAAACGGAATACCCTCAAATAGAAGACGATATTTCTCGTTAGGGACGACACCTTTACCTTTTGTAGCCAAATCTTTAATTTCAGCAAGAACTTTTTCATAATACTTAATTCCCGCATCTATACCTGGTAGGATTACGAGAGGGAATATCTGTGCAAACGTATCGTTAAAGCCTAAAGGCGAGGGTTTCTTTTTGCGATAGCTATATATTTCTTGCCATAATTGACATAATCGATCAGATTTTCTGACAACAGTCTCGAGTCTTTTCTGTTTTAATTTCTTCCCTGTAATATCATAAACAAAATCATTCCATTCATAAAACTGGTCCACAATATAATCCTCATAGCGTTTAAGGGTTTTTTCATCACATCCTGCTACTTGGTGCGGTAAATCGAAGATAAATACTGGAACATTCATTCGTCTGCCTTGTGTCTGAAACCACTTTACATGTGTATCACAAATAGTCCCCGTTGTGCAAATAAAATCGGGTTTTTCTATCCCTCCATAAGTAGTTCCAATCTTTTTATCATAGGCACCGATATTAGTCTTGAAATAACTACATAAATCACGGGAAAAACCAAGCCCTTCGGCATATTCAATTAAACCTTTAGATACCTTTCTTGCAGCCGCTACTGTCGCGCTATTTTCTGGATGTAAAGGAAAGATATCATAAGTCCAGAGCATCTCTACGGGAAATGCTGAAGTTGTCCAAGCTGTGTATTTCCATGGTATTTTTGGGTATATTTTTGCTTTGAAAAAATACCATGCCATTAGTCGTTTCAGATATTTATTTGACTTCAATGTCCTAATATGAATCTTCTTTTGCTGACTACCTGGTGAATTTTGACTGATTTCTTTTGTTTCTGACTGTGCCAATTTGACTTACCCTCTTTTTATGTTGATAGTGTTTATGTTGATAACATCAGTATAGGCTCGCTAACATCACTCACAAAGCTAAATTTGAGGGAGAATAACTTATCCTCTCTCCCGGACAGTATAAGTTCCCTTAAGTCACTCACATATCTAGATTTGTATGATAATAAGTTAACCTCTCTCCCGGGTACGATAAAAAACGAGTAGTCCCGTTATAATAATAGCGGAAATGACAATCCGCTTCTTCTCTCTTATCGAGGTTATACATTTATTGAGCCATTCTTTTGCATTTTTATTTGTTTGATTACGTAATATTGGGAACAAGAATAATCCATTAATTAAATTAAATAGCAAGCTAAGCGCCATAAAACCGGTTAATCCCCTACCAAAAATCTGAATCTTTGGAAATACAGGAAATGCCTCTTCCTTTTTAAGAATCATACCGTTAATAAGAAAAAATGCCCCAACATGAGCCAACGCATTTATCCATTGTCCTAACCAATTATTATATGTCAATCTACTCCATACCACAATTCCTACTATTAAAGCAGACCAAAGGACAAGTGCGGTTATAAAGTCCGGGAAAAAAGCGTATTCATAACTTTTAAGAATAG
>WJKO01000555.1 GCA_014729055.1 Promethearchaeota archaeon
GTATTATGAATATGTTAGCTGACGCGAATGGATATTATGTCTTTGGGTGTAGAGAAAGTGATGACAAAATCTTAGAGACAATTGATCGATGTAAGAACTTTGGTGTTGATGTCCATTTGTATCGCTGTCCTTTAGATCCAGGATATTCGTTCGCAAATATATGGACTGTGGAAGCTCTAACAGAAGATATGGATAGAATATTAACATTATTAAATGATAGCGATTATATCGGGAACCCTGTAACATCTATTGTATATGATATGGAGGGATTATATGGGGAGGATCATTTTCCATTATATGGTTTCAATGATACGATTATCAATAAATTACAAGAGTATTATGAAATGCAAAAAATCTTCCAAGAATTTAACGACCACGTCCGTAATGACTACCAAATAGATGTCTGTATTTGTACGGATTACTTTCAAAAGGAAGATATGTTTGATCTTGACAATGATATTTCAAGTCTATGGGGCGTTATGTATGATGAGCCCGTTTCTTGGAGTTATATGTCATATCGCAAAGATCTTCTCGGTTATGATTATTTACTCGATTACATGCGTTTCTTAGATGATGGGGACACAATAATTTTAAATTCTTGGAAGACTGAAGAATGTTTTTGCTATGATGATATTGATTGTCTCATCGAAGAATGCCAATTAATTTTAGGATATCCCAGAAAAAACTTTAATTTAGAATTTTGGGCTATGCGAAACTTTCTTCCTTCGTATGGTCTTGATGGATTAATGAAGTTACTTGAAGCATTCACCAGTGATCGTTCCACATGGTCAGAGATAGAGGTTAGATATAACTGGCATTATTCTATTTTCTGGGATGTTGTTAATTTGGGCGTAACATTCTTAGACTTTTACGGACCGATATTTCGCTTATGGTTTTGGGCATTTTAAATCTATATTTATGATAAATTATTTCTTATCCTTTGAATTACATTTCTTATGATTCAATTTGAAATCCCCCTTGGTCAAGAAATTCAAATCATGCCAAATATATTTGATTTTGACCTTTCAACTCAAATTATTCCTTCTCCACAAAAAGTTTTAAAGAAGAACAACAACGGTATTGAAATCCCATTTATTATCAATTTAAGCGTTCGCGGTAGTTTCACACCCGCAACTGAACTGAAAATGTTAGAAGGAATGTATTATTTAAAAGAACCTAAGTGGAACATAGACGAGTTTATTGAACATATTGACGATTGGCTGACCGAAAGATGGGATCACATTAAAAATATTCCGAAATTGAAAATCAAAACTCAAGAAATCAAAGCAGATGCTTCTATTGAAAATGAATCCTATTTGAAAGAAACACCTGATGATAAAAAAAGTCAAGCATACCATTTGAAGTGTAATAGAGATAAGATAGTGTTATCTGCATGGTCGAAACACGGATCATATTACGGCTTTTTAACACTCAGCCAACTATTTACAATTAAACAAAATAGGCTATATTTACCGGTATGTGAAATTTGGGACTACCCGGACTATGTGTATCGCGGATTGGAGGATGATATCTCCAGGGGACAAAGACCAACCATGGATCATTTTAAAGAATTTATTAAATTTCTCTCTCGATTGAAATTAAACGCAGAAGGATTGTATATTGAAGATATGTATAAATTCGAGAAGTATCCGGAGATCGGCAAAGGTCGCAACCCACTAAAACAAGAGGAGATACAAGATCTTGAAAAATATGCCATTGAACACTTTGTTGAAATTCAACCCGCAGTAGAGATGTTTGGACACATGGACAATATGTTAACATTACCAAAATTTCGAAAATACGGAGAATTTCCTGGAGCTCAATGTTTAGATGTTTCATCTGAAGAAACTAGAGAACTTGTAGATGATCTATTGAATGAACTCTGTGATGCATTCACTTCAGAGACTTTTCACTTGGTATGCGACGAATCATTCGATTTCGGTTTATATCGGAGTCGAAATTACGTAAAGAAAAACGGAAAAGCAGAAGTTTTAGCAGAATGGTATCTTTATTTAGTCGATGTTATAAGGAAGTATGGTAAAGAAATACCAGGATTCGCGCATGATATTATCATTCATTACCCAAAGACATTAGAGCTGGTAAAGGATGATATTCCTTTGATTCATTATTGGAGTTACGGGGATAAGAAGAAATATCGAGGGATCTCAAAATTAAAGAAAAAAGGATTTCACGTTGCTGCTGTACCCACCACTTTTGACTGGTCAAGGCATTATCCTTATTTTGATTATGCAGAAAAGAATACCGTATACATGGGAAAAGATGGTTTGGAACGTGGGGCAGAGTTCTTGATTACAACAAAGTTTGGAGACTTCTTTAATGAAAACTTAAGGGAAAATATCCGATATGGGTTGGTTTTGGAAGCTCAAGCAAGCTGGAATGTTAAAAGTAAGTTATTATGGGATAAAGATGGTAAATTGGATTGTTCCTTACTTAGAAAATCGTTTATTAAGTATTATTTTGATACTGCAGATCAACGGATTCTCAAATGTATGGATCTGCTGAATAAGCAAAATGATGTACTGCCTACTTTTCCAAATGGCATGTTTAACCGATACTGGATGGATCCTTATTGCAGAAAAATCAAGAAGAAAGAATTAAATTACCAGAAGCGGTTTTTAAAAGAAGCATCCTATATCCTAAGGACAATTAAAAACCTTAGAACAAAGCGAGTAATAAAGCGAAATGAATTTCATCTTGAATATATTGAATTTGCAGCTAGGATGACACTGCATTTTGCTGTAAAGATTTTAGCCGCGGAGGCTGCTTGGAAAAAGAACTTTGAATTGATTAAACCAGCTATTGAAATATTAAAAGTCTTAATGGAATTAGAACTAATTCCAGCCGTAGAAATACCAAAAAATCGCATAGATGAATATAAAGAACTTATTCCATTTTTTAAATGGCTCTCAAAAGACATTAAGAACCAAAGATCTATATACAGAAAGTTATGGCTAAAACTGGCTGTTAAAGAGGGTCTTGAATATCCCGATCATCGATTTGAGGTATTAAATTGGTATTATCAACGATCAATCAAAGATCTATCTCAGAATCAAAAGCCTCGACACAATCAGCTGAGTGCAGAATGGATTTGGAGGAATGGATTGCGAAAAAGCTGGAATTGGGGGAACCGCGTGCCCAATTATTTTTACAAAATATTAAAACCTGAAAAAGAAATCAAGAAAGTCAGCATTCAGTGTATTGCTAGTAATTACTTGGATCTTTTTGTAAATGGGGAAAAGATTGGCACAGTTCTAAGCAGATTTTCACTTTCACAATTACCTATGGCAAAATCAGTCCAACTCTTTGATATTACTGAGAATATAGATAGAAATAAAGAAAATATCATTTCGATTGAAGGTTGGAATTATGCAAATGGAATTGGAGGTTTTAATGCAATTATACATGTTGAATATACAGATGGGACTGTGCGTAATGTTATCTCCGATGAGTCTTGGCATTATACTGAAAGTACACCTCGACAATGGCCTATAAAAAATATTGATGGCCTCGATGATCAAGATAATTGGGGAAATGCTCGTTCTTTTGGATCTCCACCAGGTGCTTGGAATGGTCCGATATCAAAGCCAAATTGGGAGCAAGGCTGG
The DNA here is from genome assembly GCA_014729055.1 of Promethearchaeota archaeon. Classification (GTDB taxonomy): domain Archaea; phylum Asgardarchaeota; class Lokiarchaeia; order Sigyniarchaeales; family Promethearchaeaceae; genus WJKO01. The sequence continues at coordinate 3,627 of WJKO01000555.1, forward strand.
AAATCAGAGATAAGTTTTTCGTTTGGACTTAGAAATTTTGCTGAAACTTCGGTGACCTCATTTGTACCGGAAACATTATTTAAGATTTTATTCTGGCTTGCACCAGTAGGGATTAAACTGATGGGCGTAGATATTTACAATTTTCGAGAGTTCTAATTTTCAAATTTATTGAATTACAAAATACTTTAATTTTTATAAATAGAAATTAAGATATAGATAGAAAATATTCATCTATGGCGTGTTAAAATGGCAGATGTTAGTATAGAGGAAATCTCCGATCAAATTGATAGGTCTGAAGAAATTGCTTCCGTTAAAAAAATGATTATTCAACGTTTGCAAGATATGGCTAATCATCAAAATGAACAAATTGAAGAACTTAAGCAAACGATGGAAGAAAATAAAAA
>WJKO01000556.1 GCA_014729055.1 Promethearchaeota archaeon
TATTTTGTTCAAAATCTTAATTCCTTTTTTTATTATCTTTTTGTTGGAGACTTTACTTAGAAGGAGAGAACAGAATAAGTCTGTGTCCAGCTTTCTTACCTTTCTTAAGATCCCTTTTTCAAAAGAATCGAGAATTACAAACTTTTCCATATTATATCTGTAAATAAGGGATATAAGATTCTTTAAAGCATTTAATGTAAACCTAAATTTTAATTCCAAAATTAATTTAGGGCATTTTTGATTCGTTTTGAGTTTAGAAAGAAATTTAAATAACGTTTCTAAAGAACATAGACCTTCTTTCTTGATCTCGCCATTTGGAAGTTTAAAATAATTATAATACGCGTTTTGTAATTCTGACAGTTTGTGTCTTTTCACTTTACCTGAGAGATTGGTCTTTTTATTTAAGAATCTATCATGAAATATAATCAAACGATTATCTTTCGTCATCTGAATATCAACCTCAACCATATCGACTTGATACTTTATTGCAGTTTTAATTGCACTTAGACTGTTTTCTGTATCATAAACTTCATTACCGCGATGACCTATAACAAAAAAATAATTGGGATCTAGCTCAAACATAGAATCTATCCGGATTTCTATCAATTTCACTATAGATGACTGAGTATTTTCGTTCTACTCTTATCTTATCTTTTAGTTGTATGTTTATTTAATTTTGTTTATTTACATCTTTTTAGTCACGCATTTCCGTTTATTAAACTTCTAAACAAGCTATTTTTATAAATAAAACAATCAAAATAGCTTCCAGCACAAGCAAAATTATAATTCGAAAAATAATAATTCGAAAAAATAATTTGAAAAATAAGTAGGTAGATAAATATGCAAAATTCAACGTTTTCATTTGAAGATAATGATGGATTTAATATTTTTGTGAATAAGTGGGCTCCCGATTCTGGGGTAATTAAAGGAATAATTCAGCTTGCTCATGGTATGGCTGGGCGTTCAGAAAGATGGATACATGTAGCCGAAGCTTTAACATCTGCAGGATATATTGTCTATGCCAATGATCATAGAGGGCATGGATTAACTGCCAAAGAAGAGAAAAATCTTGGTATAATTGAACCAGGTGGATGGGCTGGTTGTGTTGGTGATTTAAAACAGCTCCTAGATATCATTAAAAAAGAAAATAAGGATAAACCCATATTTTATATTGGTTTCTCTTGGGGAAGTTATATGGGGCAAGACTTGATTCAGGAATATGGCGAAGAATATAAAGGATCTATTTTTTTGGGAACAACGGGAAAGAAAGAAAAACTGTTCTTATTAAAATTACTCCTAAAAATCATCATTAAGAAAGACGGCTCGAACGCAAAAGCCCATAAACTTTGGGATCTTGCCATAAAACCATTCAGTGAACCCTTTCAACCCAATAAAACAGACAATGATTGGAGAACTTCTGATTTAGAGGTTCTTAAAAAATTTGAAGCCGATCCATTGACTGGTTTCATTGAAACAAATGGATTTTTTAAGGGTTTTGGGGATGGATTTAGTAAAATCTGGAATAAAAAAAATGAACAGAAAATACCAAAGAATTTACCCATATATTGCCTTTCAGGCGCTAATGATGTGACAAACCACTATACTGAAGATATGTTGGTTCTTATTAACCGTTATAAAGGTTATGGAATAGCCGACCTTTCTTATAAAATCTATGATGGTGATGTTCGTCATGAAATTCACAATGAAAAAGTCAAAGAAGAAGTATTCGCGGACATAATTTCGTGGTTAGATTCGCATCTATAAAACAAGTCAGAATAATAATAAAGATTAGTCTTCGGTCTCTTCTTCACAAATATCCCGGAAATATGTGCAGCCGTCAAGTAACTTATTCACTTTTGACGATTTGTTGATTATTTCCAATTCCTTTTTTTTAATATTTTTCTTCCGATCTTTAATCAGAGAAACTTCTTTATAGGATCTTACGACCATAAATACTCCAAATGCTATTATAAAAGTCGTCAATACATAGATAAATACATTAAGAAAAAGAGGAAGCTCTAAATCAAATGTGGTTGAGAAATATATTATAATTGATGGAGGTGCAATCAACGTTAGCGCTAGTCCTGTTCTGAATTGAGCTAACGCCGTCCTTTCTTCTGCTAGGTTATTCCGCTCTAATGCCATCAGTGTGCGTAGTCTCGCCAAATCTATTGCTTCTCGTGATTTTTTCCTTTTTGTGTATTCTTTGATATCAGATTTTATGTCGGTTTCGATCAATTCACATCAAGAAATAATAAAAAATTTATGAAATTAAATTTTATGTTTTAGTAGGAATTTCATAAGCCGCTTATTTTTTCGAATATTGGCATAAGTTCCATATGTAAATTCTTTCTTAATACTGGATTCCAATTCAGACCATTTTCCTTCGACTGAACCAAATTGATTTTCAATGAAATTTAGAACTCTGAGAAAATATACAATATTTACCAAACTTCCAGTTACTCTCTTGCTCTTTCTTGAGCAAAAAAACGCATAATATGGAACTAAAGCTTCTGGCTTTATAAACGGTACCCCCATTGAATTTATTACGGAGTCTAGTAATGCTTTAGGCATTCCGTCAAGAAGCGGGGTATCAACCCATCCGGGAAGAATACTGTTAATTCTAATCCTCTTTGTTTGATATTCAGTATGCATCGTAGTAGTAAAACGATTAATAGCGGCTTTTGTAGCATCATAGAGTGGACTTGCACCGTCCCAATTTTTTAATCCTGCTACACTTGATGTATTTATTATTGACCCATATTTTATCTTTTCAAAATAAGGTTTTATCGCAAAACAGCCATAGAGCGTACCCTTTAGATTAATATCAACAATATTATCAATCTCTTGAATTGAATCAACTGTAGTTTTAAGATAAGATATTGCCGCGTTATTGATGAGAACATGAATATCGCCGAATTCTTGAGCAAAATATTCGAACGCACTTTCAATTTGAGCATATTTTGACACATCAGCAACCTTATAAGTAGCTGTTCGTCCTCTATTCCTTATTTTCCGGACATTATGTGCTAATTTATCTTCTGAACGGCTCATCAATCCTACCTTTGCACCTAGATCTGCCAGTCCGAAAGCCAGTGCTTTTCCAATTCCCGTTGATGCCCCTGTTATTACAATATTGATATCTTTTAAAAAATCTTTTTTTAAAGAAAATTCCATGTTGAGTAATACCTCTACTAGGTTATTTTTGAATTATTTGATTATTTTTTGGTAATTTGAATAATTATTACATACTCTTTAAACAGAGCAACGCTATGTTTTAATTATTATTTGTTCTATCATTTTATAAATTATTACATATTGGGACGCTCTTCTTCTAAGTAATCAATATTTCGTTAATAAATTTAAAATTCAATTGTATTTTTCTCGATTCTGTAAATGACATTTAAGTAAGCTTTTTTAAGTGAAAGACTAAAACA
>WJKO01000557.1 GCA_014729055.1 Promethearchaeota archaeon
CATCTAACGCATTATTTAAATATCCAATAGCCTTATCATATTTCCGCATATCACTCGCAATAGTTGAAAGCAAAGATAATACTTTTATCACTCCTCTTTTCTGGCGATATTTATTGAATATAACAAGCGCTTCTGCTAAGACTGCATTTGCCCTTTTATACTTACTATTCTTTGCGAGATTTTCTGCACTTTTATAGAATTTGATTGCTTTCAGCTCATTGAAACTAGAAGGGGGATTGGTTAAAATTTTAGACCCAGGGATTGTCAGTCGATCTTTTTTTAATTTCTCACGGGCAATCAATGGTACGGGAATTACTGTATCAGCAAAATCTTTATGAGATTGAAAAAAACTGCTCAGATTTACTTGGTAAAATTCTCTGCTTAAGACATATTCTGAACTAAGAACATTAATTAGGGGATTTAATGACATTCTCGAAAACCGAATCCAACTAAGTATCAAATTTTGAACCGAGAAATTTTCAACGTCTTTGAATACATATTCTAGTAATAAGGGGCTGTAACTATCAAAATATGTCCGTAACATAATATTATTCTCTTCAAAGTCACGTAAAAACGTAATAAACCCCTTTTCTACTAAGAGAAATTCATTTCCTTCTTCATTTGAAAATATAAGCAATGAATCCTTTTTGAGTTTAGGAATTCCATCACTCATACTTTCAGGCAGATTCCAAGTAGGCATTAACCCGATTGACTTTAAGGATTCAGTTAATTTGTCAAAGAATTCTGTTTCAAGATCTTTAAAAAGTTCGTACTTATTCATTAAAGAAACACGAATACGAGTCAACCATTGTCTATCATTTTCACCAGAAAAATATTCGGGCATGAATTTATTGAGCAATTGAATGAATTTTTGTTTATTTTGCTCTATCGGAAATTTATGTTCAATTGTCAGTTTATTTGTTACGTATTGCAAATTCGTTGCAAGGAAATTGATAATTTCCAGCGTCTTTGAATTAATCAAGCGTGGTTGAAAAAAGAAACAATTGTAGAAAGATACAACTTCAAATGGTATATTGAGTTTTAACCCAATCGGAATTGGATATTTTGTAGTTAAAGCAACTATCGAATCGTTGATAATGGCATATCTCTCATTGTTCTCAGGTACCATAGACTTCCGGTATCCAATTTCTTCGAGTACGTTTGAAATCGTATTTTTTTCAGTGAATGAAAAAGGTCTCATAATCTACCCCTTCTCCTTTATTTTTATTATATTTGCGTAACATAAATTAATTTATGTTAACGAATTTATGTGTCTAGGTGCAAGATAGATGAAATAATCAGTGTAATGCCTGTGAAGACAAATAAGAAATCTAATACTCTATTTTCATTGCCCATAAAGTCTAATAAATTAAGCATATTCATGACGCCGATGACAAGTGAAATTAAACCAAATATTAAGACAATTCCTCCATATATTTTTGCGGTCCTGCGGATAAAACTTAAAGACATTTGCTGTTCAATTTTCGTTTCCGCATCTCTGATCGTCTTTTCAATGTTATTAAGATTCTTTTTTAGCAATGCTAGGTCTTTTTCTGATTTTTGTAGCTTTTCAGTGGTCTTGAGTCTTTTAGACTCTAATTTCTTATAATTCTCATTCAATTCATCTTTTTTTTGTTTTAGTATGGATTCCTTTTCTTTTAATTTCTCAATAGAAGCGGCCTTATTTTCCACTTCCTCTTCTAATTCTTGTAAACGTTGTTCATGTTGGTCGATTAACGCAGATTTTCCCTCAACACGTTCTGATATTTTTTGCATTTCTTGTTCCTTATCTGCAATCTTATTATCTAATTCTTTCAATCTGTCGTTCTTACTATTAAAAATCTCTTCAATACCATCTAACTTCTTTTCTATCTCTAAACGTTTTTGTTCTGACTGGTTCAATTCCTCATTCAGAGAGTCTATTTGAGATCTCAATTCTTCTAATCTTTCTTCATCATGTTCGATTTTTTGGGTGTAGTCTTCAACTTTCTTTTCTTTAAAATCCAAGATTTCTTCAGTTGCTTTTATTTTAGAGTTACAAAGATTCAATTCAGTATTAGTTTCACTTAATTTATCTACTAAATCTTGTATTTTCTTATTTAATTGAACTTCCTCGTCCTTTTTATTAGAAACAACGGTCATTAAATCTTCGTAAATCTTGCTAATTTCATTGTAATCTTTTGATGTTTTTTCATAGTTCTCTGATTCTATTTGGTATTTTTCATTTAACTTATCTAATCGTTCTTGAGCAGATTCAAGATTTTTTTGAACACTCTTATATAGTTCTTCTTTTTCTTCTTTTTTTGCAGTTAATTCCTCTAATTCATCTGTAACATCTTTAAGATTTTTCTCTTTTTGTTGTAGTAATGTTTCTAATCCATCGCACCGCTCATTCAACTCCGTTATTTTCTGTTCTTTTTCGTTGGTTTCTTTATCCAAGTCAGAAATCTTGTCTTTAATTTTGTTATAATCATTGATTGCTTCTTCCTGAGTTGCTTTTTTAGATTTCTCTTCTTTCTTGTCCTCTAAAGAATCCTCAACTTCGCGTATACTTGCATCAACGGAATCTCTATCTTGTTTTGCTTCATCTATCTTCTTTTTTACATCTTGAAGCGTCTCTTCTTTCTTTTCTTGCTTCTTCTTTTTCCCTATCTTCTCTTGCTTATCATCTTTCTCAGACATGTAA
>WJKO01000558.1 GCA_014729055.1 Promethearchaeota archaeon
ACCTAGTACTCTTATCACTTCATACTTAAGTATATTTTACATCTACACAGTCGGTTTAAATCCATTGCTCGTATCTATCGGGACAGCTCTTGGATCTATTGCAAATGCTTTTTGTGGTCCGATTTTTGGCTATGTGTCCGATAAGAAAAGGGCGACTAAATTAGGGAAACGCCGGCAATTTTTACTATATGGATTACCATTGCTAATAGTCACGTTAATTCTCGTATGGCTTCCACCATTGTGTAGTGAATTGAATGCTTGGAATTTTCAGGTTGCAATATTTCTATGGATTTTTGTTGTAACCTTTTACATTAATTATTCACTTATCAGAAGTCCATATCTTGCGATGCTACCCGAACAGAGTGAAGTTGAAGAAAATAGAGTACAGATTAGTTCAATTCAAGGCATTTTCAACATAGTTGCGACTGTATTAGGTGTGTTATTACCTATGTTTCTTCAATCACTGCTTGATAAACCCGCAGTGAACGGAAAGTTTCATAATACACCTAATGGGCAGATTTTATTGGACACCCTGCCGATAGTAGCGTTAGTTTTTGGAGTTATTTCGACTATTTTTACGCTAATCACATTTTTCTCGGTTGATGAGTCGTTTTTAATAGAGAAAGAGCGAAAAAAGAATATCGAAAAGAAAGGCATTAAGGAAGTAATCAAAAATATATTTAAACCGTTAACGGATAAAGATTATTTAGTCTTTTTAATCAGCGTATTTGCTATGAATACTGGCATGAGATTGATTATTAGAATTTTAGCACCATATTTTGAATTTATACTATTATTTGATGGAAATGATTTCATATTCTTTGCTTTAGGATTAATCCCATTTGCGGGTTTGGGCTTTGCTGTATGGAGTAAAAAGGCAAAAAATAAAGGGCTGAAAGAGTCTTTTCTTAAAGCGAACGGATTTATGGTATTATGTTTGATGTCAACGATAATATTAGTTTTAATAAATATCTCAATAATTCGCACATTCATAGCCTTAATTATCATGGGACTCGCAGTTTATAATTTAGTTCCAGGCTACATTTTTCATTTTCCGATGGTCAGCATTTACTCGGATCAAGCAAGTGACAATGAAAACACGAAAAGTAAAAGTTCAGGGAAATATTTTGGTGCATTATTATTTATTTATAATATTGCGAATGCAATCGGCGATCTTATTATGGGGTTGATTTTAATGGGTGAAATGAATGGTGTTCCCAATTCTGAAAATGCTTTAATAATCGCAGTGATATTGCCCGTAGCAGCATTACTCTATTTTGCATCAGTTTTAGTATATCGTAATGCTAGATTAAAAAAAGAGGTTGAAAAGAGTGAAAAAGAAAGGAAATAAGGAAGTCAAGAAAGAAATACTAAATAGACTACCTAAATTTTTAAATAATACTAAAGAAGCACAAGAAACTATCGAAATGTTACAATTTATGCTCAGACATGATACAACGAATCCACCGGGCAATGAGTTAAAGTTAGCAAAGACCTTGAAAGGAAAAATGGATGCAATAAACTGTGATTTTATTTCAAGCAAGTTGATTGAAACCGCACCAAATCGCGGAAACCTAATTATTCACATACACGGGACTGAACCCAATAAACATCCGATTTGGGGATTCGGAGGCCATCTTGATGTAGTTCCAGTAAGTGGTGTCTGGGAACATGACCCGTTTTCAGGAGAAATCGTCCAAGAGGAACATGATAAGTTTATTTGGGGGCGCGGGGCGTTCGATATGAAACAAATAGACACAGCTATTTTCATGGCCCCTATATTCTTAATAAGAGAAAACTGGCGACCTAAAGGAGATATAAAGATCATCTTAAACGCTGATGAAGAAGCAGGCGGTCACAAAGGAATGGAAATACTGGTTGACAAATATTGGGAAGATGTTAAAGTTGATTGTCTTATTGATGAGAGTGGTGGATTTAAATTACCCATAGGACATGATATTGTAATTCAACGTGCTGAGAAGGGAAAATGTCAAACTAAACTTAAAGTGATGGGTATTTCAGGACATGGCTCAATACCGCCCCCTTATGAAGAATTTGCTATTTATGAGCTTGTTGCTATTCTTAATAAAATACGGAAAAAGAAACAACGGATCTATATCACTGAAGAATATTGCGATGCATTAGACCATTTATCGTTACCAAAAATCTTGAAACTCTTTATGAAGTCGAGATTTTTTATACGACCGTTGATCCAGATTGGAGAGAAATTCACAAAATTACCCTTTAGAAAGATCTTACTACCTTTGGTAATGGATACAATTTCTCCAACAATAATTAGAGCGGGTCAGAAAGTCAATGTGATAAGTCCCAATGCAGAATTATCATTAGATATTAGGATCTTACCCGGTCACGATACTCAACATATGTATAATGAATTAAAAAGGTTACTTGGAAAAGAATTATATTCAAATTTAGAATTGGAAGCCATTGATCATGTCCCAGCTTCCAACTCACCACCAGAAACTAAATATTACAATAAAATAGAAGAAATACTGAAAAAAATGTATCCAAAAGCAAATTTAGTCCCGATCATAGCTACGGGAGGCACTGATATGAAATATTTCCGGTGGAAAGGTGTTCCTTGTTATGGCTTCAGTCCTACCTTCAAAGATGAAGATCTATCCGTGACACAATTAACATCTTTAGCACATGCACCGAATGAAAGAATATCTGTCACAAATCTTATGATAGCAACAGAATGGGTATATAGAATGATGAGATCATTGTAAATAAGACCAATTTTTTTATTTAATAAATTCTCCAGTATATTCAGTCTATTTTTCACTCGACTTGCTCTGTATTTTTTTTTCATAATTGTTGAATAATGGATCCAAATCCAGATTCCCGCCGCTTAGGATAGCTCCAACCTTTTTATTTTGTAAATCTTCTTTCATTTTCATAATGCCTGCTACTGGCACTACTCCAGAGGGTTCTACGACTATTTTCATTCGTTCCCAGAGAAAACGCATTGCATCAAGAATCTCTTCCTCAGTAACCGTAATTATCTTGTCCACATATTTCTTTATTATGTTAAACGTCCTCTGACTTAGTGAGGTTCTTAAACCATCAGCGATGGTATTTGGATAAACGCTCGGATATAATTTATTATCACGAATAGATCTAAATGCATCATCTGCTTCCTCAGGTTCAACACCAATAACACAAGCATTTGGACAACATCCTTTCGTGGCTATTGAGTTTCCGCTGATTAGACCGCCTCCACCCACCGGGCAGAATATATAATTAATATCTCCGATCTCTTCTATTAATTCATAAGCTGCAGTTCCAGCACCTGCAATAATCTGATCATCATCATAAGGATGAATGAGCGTATATCCGTGTTTATTGATTAATTCTTGACATGTTTTAACCCTTGCCGTCACTGTACTTTCACATCTTACTACTTTCGCACCATAATCCTTAGTTGCCTTAACTTTTACTTGGGGGGCATTATCTGGCATTACAATAACAGAATTAATTCCAAGCAAAGAGGATGCCAGAGAAACAGCTTGTGCGTGGTTACCTGAAGAATGCGTAACAACCCCTCTTTCTTTCTGTTCATCAGATAATAACAATAATTTATTTGATGCGCCCCTAAACTTAAATGCACCAACTCTTTGAAAATTCTCGCATTTTAAAAAGACTTCTGCATTTATCATTTTATTCAATGTTCGAGAAGTCATAACAGGTGTGTGATTAATTAATCCTTTAATAC
>WJKO01000559.1 GCA_014729055.1 Promethearchaeota archaeon
AGCAAACACTATTAGGTATAGTGCTACTAATGACCTTGAATAGCTACATACTATTTTACCCAAACTACGTAGACTATTTAAACCTAGAAAATACTCCTGAAACTTTAGAGAATGAAAACCAAACAAAACTATCTACACCCGATTTTTTAGGGGCAACCAAAACTATAACTACAGGTTCACAAGTAGATCCTCCTTTTGTGTCTAATAATATATTGTTCAATGATGGAATTGTTGATGATACGATGTTTTGTCCGGGTTGGGGGGCTCCAAAACTCAAAGATGTAGCAGATTATGGAGTCGTATCCTATACTGGTGCTTTTGGAAGTACAGATGCGGGCCTTTGGTACTTTACCAATGCATATAAAGATAATGATAATAAATATCTTTATGTCGATAGTACTTGGGGTAATGATTATCCTGGCTGGATTCATATGAAATGGGGTGCTTATTCGAATATAGAAGCTGGATCACACGCGCACGTGAAACAAATTAGATTCGATTATGAAGTATGGGCTGATTCTTTTGCAGGTGTTTTAGATCATTCTACTAATTTAAGACTATATGTATATGATGATCAAGGCCATGTACAATATCATACCATAGCTTCAAATCCGGTTCATCGACACAAATATATTAGCACCTTTTATCTCACTTCAGGATCGGTACTGGATAGAGTGAGAGCAGGTGGTTACATCAAATATTTAGCGGTGTATATGTATGCTAATGAAGAGTTATGGACACATACATGGATTAATGTTGATTATGTAGATATTTTGTACGACTTTCATAATCCGGATGTAGACTATTTCTATGAATTGGATTATGAAGGTTACGGATTTACCACTATAACTCAATTTCAGGTAGAGATTGATCTTGCTGAAACACTGAGTGGTACAGATGTTCATATATATGATTATGATAGCTCAACTTGGGATGAAGTGCTTTCCGTAGATAGCGCAGGTGTTTATTACAAAAACATTAATACAGATGCGGATCATTATTTCAGTCAGTCAAACAAAATAAGAATTAGAATTGAGAGATATAATTATTGGGACGGTAGACTTTACAATCAGTATCATATTAAAGTTGATTATGTAAAAATTAACATTCCACCTCCCGACCCGCCTCCCAACATGAATATAGAACAAAACATATTGCATGTATTTCTAACTTGGGATCCTCCCACCTCATACGGTGTTCCTATCTCACATTATAACATATATAGAGGTACTACACAAGGTGGGATTAAATCCTTGTTAGATACATCAATAACTACAGAATACAACGATACAAGCGCAATAGTGGGAACCTATTATTATTATACGGTTTCTGCTGTCACAGCCTCAGGAGAAGGAGATAACTCAACAGAAGTCTCTGGAAGATCTTATGATCAACCCTTTGTGTCATGGACCAGCCCAAATGAGAATGCTTCAATTGTATTCCCTCAAGGAGATCCGGTAACTTTTCACTTTGAATATGATTGGGGTGAATTAGATGACGTTGAATTGATAATAGAAAAAGGAGCATTCAGTTTCAATCATGGAAGCGTTTGGAATAAAACATCAATAGACATATTTGAAGCATCATACTTAGATGGTTACATTAATGCAACATTAAATGGATTTAATAAAAGTGTGTTAGTTGCATCAGATACCAGACATTTCACGTTTGTTAAGATAATTTTTGAAGTAGCAAGTATAGTAAATTCAAGCACAGAAATTTTGGGAAAACAATTATATCTGATTCTACATGACCCTCATGGGGATAATAGTTACTCTTCTTATACACAATCTACACAATTATCAATGGGAGTAGGGATGGAATTAGCAAGCTCCGTCGGGGTAAGCTTAGAAATTGGCGATGATTTTTCATTATTTGGAGTAGAATTGGGAGCTTCCATGCTTTTAGAATATAAAGCAACTGTGGAAACAGGATTTGATTTTCGATACGAAATTACCGATACGAATTCATTAACATCGAGTCAAGTAACTGACGATGCTGATTATATAGGACCAGGACTCGGAGATAGATATTGGGGTGAATCTTGGATACTTAAATGGGTATTGAATGCGACATATAGGGTATATTCAAACGGAACTGCTCGAAATGAGGACCCACAGCTATTTTATGGAATTTTAAGAGATGTAGAAACCTTCTGTAGTGATGAGCATGCTCCTGATAATTGGAAGCAGCAAAATGTTTTTTATAATGATTCAATTCCAGTAACCTGGTTAGGAATAGATCAAAAAAGTGGTGGCGCACCGTTTGAATTTGAACATGAAGTATCCACGACCTCGATACGTAAAATCGCGGTAGGTATTGAACTGGGAAGTGAGTTCAGAGCGAAATTTCCGGGAGGAGAATCTGCTATTAGCTTAGAGATGAGTATGAAAAATTATGTAGAATCCGGAGTTTCAAGTACCCACAGTGTAGGATATCAATTATATGATGATGATCCAACCGATTTTATCGTGCAAGGTGTAGGTATTGACCACAGATTTGGAACATACATATTTAATTCCTCTTCCTTCTTCTGTGAAACTTGTCAACCATTAGAACATAATACATATGATTATATGCCACCTGAAATCGATTTTCCAGAATGCGAGTTAGATAGCGATGGAGATAATGTAGCTCCAACTCCAAACGATTCTCCCGTGGTTTGTATAGACATTTTTGAAGAAGGTGGTATCTCAGAAGCAATAATTTGGTATTCTATTGATAATGGAAGTTCGTGGGACATTGCTTATCTTTCCGAACTCTCGGGACAACTTGGTACATGGGAAGGTAGTATACCTAAACAGAGCCTTAATACAACAGTCTTCTGGTATGTTCAAGCGTGGGACGTCACTGGTAATAATAATTCTCGGTTTAATTCATATTCAGAACCATTTGAATATACAGTTATAGCA
>WJKO01000560.1 GCA_014729055.1 Promethearchaeota archaeon
ATTAGACCAGGAACTGCAGATGTATCTGCAAAGTAAAGCGCTACAGGAAGATTTGGGGTTGCAGAAGACGGTCGGATATGGACACCTACTCTACAACATTGCACTTCTTAACCTTAAAAACGGCGAAAATAAAATTGCTGGAAACTATTTCCGTCAGGCATATAACGCATATACTCAAGCCGGCTATATCGGAGAATCGCGGGACCGTGCGTTAGAGAATGCTGAGAGATATGAGTAAGATTGTGTGAAATATCTATTTTTCAAATGGTTAAACAGTGAGTAAACATAATAGTTCCGTGGATGCTAAAGTTATAATTAACTCAAATGATGGCAGGACATTTTCACTAGGGATTGACCAGACAATAACAATTGGGAGATCAACTGATTGTGATATAAATTTTGAATACAATACATTTATTTCCCGAAACCATGCAATGATCTATCTAAAAAATAATAGATTAATTTTAAAAAGCACTGGAAAAAATGGTACTTTTTTAAATAATTTTTTAATAACAAATAATTATGAATACATTATATCAGAAAATGATATTATCCAGCTTACACCGAACGGCCCAACTATTGAAATAATCAAGATTCATAGTGTTACTGATCTTTCTCAACCCAAAAAGACACACCGAGTATTGTATATTTCTGGTTTCTTTTCAATTATTCTAATATTCATTAGCATTTTTATCTTGATCTATACTGGTAATTTAGAAACAAGAATAAAAGAAAATGAGGAAATGCTAAAGAAGAAACTAGCAGAAAATCTAGCAAAATCGGAAATATTGGAATCTCAGTTATCAGATTTAAAAAAAATAAATGAACAATACCGTAAATATTTTAATAATCAGATATCTATTATTGCTGAAAAAATGTTTGAATCAAATCACAACACTCTAAGAAATTCATCATTCTCTATTCCAATAAGTAATACTGTTTTTTTAGTTGTTAATTCTGACCAAAAAAATAGCATAACCTCAATAGGTACTTCCTTTGGTATCCACCGCGATGGATTACTGTGCACAAATAACCATGTGATTTCAACCGGTTACAAGCACTATATTAAATTCAGAGATGATTATATTCCTGCTCAAGTTATCTTTTCAAATGTCTATTATGATATTGCAATATTAAAAGTACCTTTAAAAATAAACCCTTTAAAAGCTAGAATTGTAACAAAATCTGATATTGGAACAGAATTATACGCAATAGGATTTCCATGGGCCATGATGACTGGGGATGATCCAACAGTAACGAAAGGCATATTAAGCGGAATTACAAAAGATGGAACTAACCTAATAACTGATGCCCCCATTAACAAAGGCAATAGCGGCGGACCTCTTATCACTTCTGAAGGTGAGGTTGTCGGTATAAATACATTTGTTATTAGGGAAGATGATGTAGAAGCAGGTGGTTTTGCACTAAATATTTCGATATTAAAGGGAATCTGTAAGGAGTTAGGTTATGAATATTAGACTTCCAGGTTATGATATTATTAAAAAAATTAATGAAGGTGGTATGTCGGATATATACATAGCAAATCAAGTTTCTTTAAATAGACTTGTTGTGTTAAAAAAATTGAAAGAAGATCAAAATATATCACGGATAAAGCAAGAAGGAGAAATATTAGCGAAGCTCAACCATCCAAATATAGTAAACATTTATGATTTAGTAGAAGAAAAAAATACATGTTTTATCATCGAAGAATATATAGAAGGGTTTCCGCTTAATTTAATTATCAGTAAAGACAGCTTTGATGATGAGTTCATCGAAAAGAAGACATTTGTTTCCATAGTAAAACAGATTATTTCGGGATTAAATTTTGCGCATAAAAATGGAATCATACATCGAGACCTAAAACCTCACAACATCTTAATAAATAAAGATTCATTGGTTAAAATATGTGATTTTGGAATTTCATCAAAACTCGATGTATTAAAAACCAAATCTATTCATTCGTTATGCGGCACAATAGAGTATATGCCTCCTGAATTATTTGATGATTCGCCACAGATATCGAAGTCAGTTGATTACTACTCATTAGGTTGCATTGTATACGAACTTATAACTTTGAAAAGACCGTTTAGATTATCAGAAAATCAAAGTCTAATTTCAATCATAAAACAAAAAGTATCAGGTATACACTCCATTAAAATTTTACCTGGGTGGGCTCTTGAGTATGAACCTTTAGTCATAGATCTATTGAGTGATGATAGTGAAAGACGAGTCAAAGGTTTTTTGGAATTATCACATCTTTTGACTAAAGAAAATATTGATATTGATAATTTAATTGATACATCAAATTCACAAAACCGAGATACTGAAATAATGGAATTTCATGTAAATGAAGAAACAGAAACAGAAACATTTATATATCCAGAACGAAAAGAGATAAATATTCAAAACAATATTACGGATAATAACCAGATCATTGAAAAGAATGAAATGCCCATGAAAGAAACAATTGAGAAGAAGGATGATCAAACAGTAACAGATATTCTATTGACTACAAAAATACAAAATATTCCATCTGAACTGGTTGCAAATGGAATTAAATGGACACCAGGAATGCGTGGCGCAATAAAGATGATGCGTAAGAGAATTAAAAAACTACTTCGAAAAGAAAGTGGTAATCAAGAAGATATCCTTTACAAGGAAGGTACTTTATTAATTGTAAATCAATGGAATGACGGAACTTGGTTTGATATGTGGGCTCGTAGCCAGATTATAGGTGTAGAAAACTTAAAAAACTGGGTTAAACAAGAAATTCCTGCGGAAAGTTATTCTGAACAGAAGATTTATGCTATTGCATTCACGTTTTGTGTTTATCTTGAGCTAAAGAGATGGAGAGTCGTTTAATTTATTTAAAGCGGGGTAATCCCCGCTTTTTCTCGTAGTTATGATATTCCGGGAATATAAAAGAGATTCTTCTTGACAAAGATCAATACAATCCGGGATTTTGCTAGAATAATACGGGTTCTTACTTTCAAATAATTCGGGCTATATGACTAAAATACTGCGGCCATCTACAGAAAAAAAAATAGACAAAAGTAGGTCTTTTTGGTAATTTGAAGTATATTTAATGCATATTACAGTAGTATATAGTATATTTCATAGAATGCTGGGGATAATTTGAAGACAAAATTTCTTGATTCTCGTAATTGTCACACTATATTACCGTATTTTGGAAAACTCCCCTTTATAAGAAAGCTTGATGATTGTCTTACTGGAATCAATAAAAGTCCTGGGAAATTATCTGGTTCAATAGATGCGCTTATTAATAAAAATGTAAAGACGATAAATAGACTGAAAAGTTCAAAGCGGCTTTTCTACTCACCAATAGATATAGCTCAAAACGCTAATATTCAAAATCGTGTAATTCAAACCGTTGCCCATACAAGTCCGCAATCACCCTACGCTCAGTTCCATCTCTCTCTACAATTTGAGAATGGTATAATCTGGAAAACTATTATACCCCTCCAGTTTTTACTAAAAGGTTGGGGTGATGCTAATAAAGGATATCAATGCTATATACATACGATCGCTCAACACATGGATAAAATTTCAAGTCTTTATGATTTGAAAGCAAGGAGTGAACATGCTTCAGACGAATATTATTATGTTGGCATCACAAGTAGAAATTGGCTAACTCGAATAAGCGAACATATGGGAGAAATGAACCGGGGAAGTAGAAAAAGGTTTCATTCAGCATGGCGAGAAAGTCTTGGTCTTGAAAATGTTTTGTTTATATCAATCCTAATGGAATTAAATATGACCTTTGAAGACGCCATGAATTGGGAAGAGAAATATGTTGATAAAATTGCAAACGACCGGCAAGGACTAAATATGATCCCGGGTGGTTTTAAAGGTATTAGTTATTTGCATAAGCTACGGGTGATAAACCGTACTAATATTACTCTTGAAGAACGCGACGAGGCACTTGAACGATACATTCATGAAAATCCAAGAAGAGGCATTCCAAATCCCTTTATTTCCGAACTATGGAAGGATAATGACTATTATCTCAAAGTAATTGAAGCTAGACCCAAAACCCTATCTGCAGATCAAGTGAAGAAAATCAGAAAACTTAATGCAGAAGGGATGACTGCTGCGGAAATTGTTGATGAGGTTAAAGCCTTAAATCTTATTCAGGTGAAGAATGTTTTAGCTGGAAAGACGTATATGCGTATCGACTAATTCTTTATTAATAACATGTTTTTCAGGAAGACTTTTACTTTCTGATTATGAACTACTTAGAAAGATACCATCCAAAATCTTTCATTGTCGATCCAAAGTTAAATAGTCAATAATATTAGAAGCACTTTCAATTTAATTTAACATTCGCTTTATTTCATTCAGCTACTCAGAACGAGACTTTTCACTAGTATCTTATCTAATCCTATACGGATCAATAAGCCGAGATCTGTCCGCAAAAAGTCTCTTATTTTGAAGAAGGGAAACCCTAATAGCTTTCGGTTGTCAAGAGACAAATTGCCCGTGAAGAAGGTCTTTTTGTTCTTCCCCGGATATGTGTTCTGCAAAGAACAATGTCTGCTTTTGTAAGTATGTGGGGCATAGGTATAAGATTTAACACCTCAACATTATAAATACCGAGGC
>WJKO01000561.1 GCA_014729055.1 Promethearchaeota archaeon
CCCTCGGTATATCCGTAGGACACGGGCTATGTGTCAATTAGCCCCTTAGATGCGGACGACGATGACTCCGAAGCCCTTCGGGGAATTGAAGACGAGTTGATCCGCAAGCCCCGTCATTTATGGCGGGGTAATTGACTTATACAAAAAAGTCTTGATAGTTCAAGTTATCGAAATATTATTACTAAGAAATTAAAATCCTTTTACTTTAAGTTATAAGTTAAGTTCTTTCTTTAGAGTTTAATAGAAATTTACTCACATTGTTATATCATTAATAACGCAATCGCTGTGTCAACTTTGGTGAATTAAATTTAGCTATTTTTCATTTTAACTTATTATTGAATGCTTCCTCTAAGAAATAGAGAGTATAAACAATATCTATTGTCCACTTATCTTTTAATAAGGAAGGTCCTTGTTATTTCATTGAAATATCAGAAATTTTCAACTAAAGCTTTTATATTTTTATACCTTTAAAATCAATAATTCTATAATAGAAAATAAAATAAATTAGATAAAAGAATGTGATAAATAAAAGTGCCGAATAGAGTCGCCATAATCGGAGTCGGGATAAGCATATGCTTGGGCATATGATACTGATAACTCCTTTTAAGGCAAGATATTTGGATAAAACATATTTCGAACTTGCATATGATGCCACTAAATTAGCCCTTAGAGATGCTAATAAAAATGATGCTAATATTACTCACAAGGATCTGCAATCCACAGTGTATGGAATCTATAACGAGCTTTTTGAACGGCAATTTATGCCCGACATTTTCACGAATAGTTATATTGGGATGAATGATAAACCAGGAACCCGTATCGCAAGCGGAGGAGCTACTGGAGGATATACTGTACGTATGGCTTTCGCGGAAGTCGCTTCTGGATTATCAGATCTATGTTTATGTATTGGTGTTGAGAAATGTAATGATTGCTATGATGAGCAAACGGGAACTACGACCCCAGAAGTACTTAATGCTATTGCATATAGTGCGGACATGACTTATGAATATCCTATGGGAATGATGGCAGCCAGCTCATATGTATCAATGGTAAATGCACATTATGATGAATTTGGAAACCCATCTGAAGAGCAAATGGCATTAGTTAGTGTGAAGAATCATGGAAACGCGATGCTTAACCCAAAAGCACAATCTCCGATGGAAATAACGGTTCAAGATGTATTAAATTCAAGGATTATATGTTATCCATTTAAAATGTTGGATTGTTGTCTATATTCTGAAGCGTCGGCAGCATTGATATTAGCCAATGAAGAAAAAGTTAAAGAACTAGGTGTAGAGAATCCCATTTGGATCACTGGAGTTGGGGCTGCAAATACAGACTGTTTTATTGGAAATAGAGAAAGTATAGGCAGATTATATTCCAATATAAATGCTGCGAAGGTAGCTTACAAAATGGCAGGTCTTGATTATGATAGGATCAAGGATCAAATAGATATCGCAGAATTACACGATGCATTTTCTGGACAGGAAGTGATTTCCTATGAAGAACTCGGATTTGTTCCCTTTGGGGAAGGAGGCAAATGGATAGAAGATGGTGGTCCGATGCTTGATGGAGAATTACCATGCTGTCCATGTGGGGGATTAATCGGCTGCGGACATGCTGTGGGCGCAACCGGAATTATGTCCACCGGAGAGGCTGCACTTCAATTACGCGGAGATGCAGGAAAACATCAATGCGCTATTGAAAAAGGAAGAGCAATATCTCATTCAATTGGAGGACCAGGAGCTGCCTATGCGGCAGTTATTGTAATGGCAAATGAGGAGGGATTAGAAAAACCATGAATGATAAGAATTTCGAAGACCATCAAATAAGGGATAAAATTCAGATAGATTATAAGTACACAATGGGCGGTCAGAGCAAGTTTTTTATCGACCTCATGAATGACAAGAAACTGCAAGGAACCAAATGCAAAAAATGTGGGAAAATTTGGATGCCACCCAGAATTGCATGCTCAGATTGTTATGAAGATACAGAGTGGATAGAATTGCCTCACACGGGCACCATTAGAGTTTCCACAATTGTTTGGTATACAACTTCAGATTTTATTCAAAATGTGCCTTATGGAGTTGCATTTATCCAATTAGATGAAGCTGACACAGGACTTTTACAAGGAATCTTTTCTGAAAACCTTGTCCCATCAAAAGTGAAAAAAGGACAGAGAGTTAGAGCCGTTTTTAAGAAACAAGAGGACCGAGAAGGAAAAATGACTGATTTCTTCTTCGTTCCCGAAGATGAATATGAACAATGGATTAAAAAAGAACAATATGAAGGAGGGAAATAATTATGGCAGATGCTCAAGAAAAATTAGGTGAAATTATTCAGAAAATTAATAACACTCCTAAAGCTAAAGCAGTCTTTGTAACTAATATTGCCGGCAAAGATATTGATTGGGAAATGAGCTTTCAGTTTAATTTAGATGATATAGACCCATTTTATCTTCAAATCGCAGATCAATCCGCAACATTAAAGCAAGGTACCCTCGAAAACCCCGATATTATAATGTCTGGAAATCCTCAATCGATAATAAAAATCTGTGAGGGGCAAGGAGACTTTACCCATGCTATTAGTAGGGAGGAGATAACAGTAGAAAAGGGAAAAGTAATGGATGTTATACGACTCACAAGAGCCATCACAGTTTCATTGAAAAATTAATACTCTTAAAACTCTTATTTTATTTTTTCTTGTAAAATATTATTTTTTCTTGTAA
>WJKO01000562.1 GCA_014729055.1 Promethearchaeota archaeon
GAAATAGATAGCTATCTCCCGACCAAACGCTTAGTTTCCAAACATTTCGGGCGTGATTAATAACTCTGTACACCGATTTCTCTTTATACAAAGTTATTATAATAAGGAAACAATAACTAGAAACTAGAAAAACCAAGAAGTGAAAAAAATGTCTTATGTTCCTAAATATATTTTAAAGAGAGTAGTCCCCAAAGATGGTTTATTTAACATAGATGTTAGCGGAGATGGAAATATCGACGGATTTGCAATCAAATACGTTAATGTCCTCACTCCGATTGAACTTCCTGAAAATATGCAAGCAGATGATCTCAAAGACCAGTTTGTAGGTGCTTGGATTGATGAAGAAAAATATACATTAGAACAATTAAATCTTCATTATAATGGAAAGACTTATTCCTTAAATGATATTGATTCTCTAATGGGCACAACAATTCCAGTAGGAGGTATTGTATACATTTTGGCTAATAAAAGCGGGGGATTACACGCTGGAAAACATATTATTAAACTTGCAACGCAATACCAAGGCACAGAGAACAAATATGAACTCAAACGAGATTTATATAAAGACGGCAAGTGTCAACCTCTTCCAGAAAAATAATTGAATGAGGTGTCATTAATCTTTATTTTTTTATCATTCATTCTCATTAAAGAAATTTAAATAAATCCATAGAGTGTGTATTTAAAATGCCAGATGCCTTTAGTTATTCGACATTCTTCGAAGAGTATTCTAAATGGAAACGAAAAATTCGTAAAAAAATCTCTAATTGGGATTTACCTAAGGTAATTGAAATATTTGGAACTGCTCTCTTAGGTGTTTTTAAAGACCAATTCTTACCCAAAAAAATCAATCAAGACAAAAAGTCTAAACTGAGTGATATTTTAAAGAATTATAGCTCAGAAATAATTGTGGATTCTTTCATTTTTGAATTATTCTTAAAAAAACTCTATAAAAACATTAAAAACATTAAGAACAATGAGATTTCAGAATTCTTCGCTTGTGTTTTCTCTTGGAATAAGCATTTTCCACGCTTAAAACGAGAATTCCAAAAAACATTGTTGAATAAATTCACCTTAACCTCTGATTTCTTATTAAACCATAAATCCAACAAGATTTCACCTTTCGTTTTTTCGTATATAGCTGAGAAAATGCTCTATACTGATGATAAAATAGAACAGCCCGATAGTGGTACCTTTTTTACACCAGAATCTAACATAAAACTTATTTGCTATAATGTCCTATTACATTATTTTCAAAACAATACAGATTTTGATAAGAAAACACTTATTACCTTAGTTTCGGGGTTAGCTAGTGAAAAAAGTGGTCGTACAACAAAAAAAAGTAATTTAAATAGCATTTTTGATTCTTTAAAAGGTTTGAAAGTATTAGATCCCGCTTGTGGAACAGGCAAATTTTTATTGGAAATGTGTGAAGATCTATTAAATTTACACTTTATTTTGCAAGATTCTGCAGGAGTAGTTCAAAATATCAATAGTATTATCAGCAAAATATTATCTATTTTACATGGAATTGATATTAATCCGTCAATTATTTTCAAATGTAAATTTCTATTATTGATGAAAGTCCTGCAATTATATTTAACATATAGCGAAAATCTTTCAAACGATGAATTAGAAGACAGACACTATCTTAATATAAATTCGGTTAATGATTTTGTACATTTAATCAATTCAAATATTTTAATTGCTGACTTTATATGGCCTCAACTATTTTCAAGAGACTTTGAGACTCGAAAATATGATATTATCATTGGTAATCCTCCTTTCGTAAGACAAGAGAACATTAAACCCAGCGGTATCGCAGAGGTTAAATTTATCTCACAAAATCCGAAGGATGAAAAGGAAAATCTGAATTCTAATTACAGGGACTCGATTCATGATTATTTTACACAATTATATCAAGGAAAAAGCAAAATTAGTAAACGTTCCGATATATACATATATTTTTTCTATATGGGATTACTGAAACTTAAACAAAAAGGGATTTTAGCACTTATAACTTCAAATAGCTGGCTCAACATTGGATTTGGATTTAGATTCCAGGAGTATATCTTAAAGCACACATTAATAAAAGCAATTACAATCTATAATGTCAAGACATTCAAGTCCGTTGATATCAATACGATTACTACCTATCTCGTATCTCCTTGTCTCAGCTATCTAAGAGACAAGAAAGAGAAACAATCATTAAGTAAAAAAGTCAAGAAGAGCAACCTTGTCCGTTTTATTAACATCTACGATGATGCATATACATTACTTGAAGCGGGAAATTACCACAAGATCTTTCAAGACATACATCAATATGATGAAAAATTTGAAAATATCAGTATAAAAGAGTTTAAACAACCATCTTGCAGAATAAGAGTTATTAATCAACTTCTATTAGAACATTTTGGATATAAAGATGAATCTTCACTTCATTATAATGGCACTCGGTGGGAAAACCTATTTTTTATGGCACCTATTTCAGTATTTAATATATTGAATCTTTTAGGAGGTAAATTGGCACGGTTAGTGGATATTGTGGATATAAAAAGGGGTATAACAACTGGCATCAATAAATTTTTCATTTTAAAGCATATCCAACCTGGTAAAGACAAGAATTCTAACATAATAAGAGTCCGGAATGGTTTCAATGACGTGTTTGATATCGAAAGTAAATTTCTAATTCCCATACTAAATACACCAAAGCTTGTTGAATCTCCAGTGATGAACAAGAAAGAGTTGACTCAATCACTTCTATATATACCAGATAGATTTTCCCGGCAAGAATTGAGGAATTATAATGTATTTGACTACATTACTTATGGTGAAAATCTAAAATTAAAACATCCAAAAGGAACAAGGAAGAATAAAAAATTAATCGGAGTGCAGAACGTACCTTCGCTACGAAATAAGGATAAATGGTATTCATTAAAGGTGAATAAGACGAATTTATATGCCGATTTATATATACAAAAAATTTACAATGATATATATAAGTTCTACATTAATTCACACCGCGTAGACCCGTTAAAACTGCTAGCATTGAATAATTTTTATGCCATCAAATTAAAACATAACAGTAATGAAAATATGCAATGTCTTCTGGGTTCTCTTCTATCATTCTTGTTTCCATTGTCGATTGAACTTAGTGCGAGAAGAACTTTTGGAGGGGGCGCACTAGATACAGCGACCTTTGATATCGGAAATATTATTGTATTAGATCCAAAATTATTGAGTAAAAAAGTTAAGCAAGATATTAGTATTGAAGTAGATAAACTAATCCATAAACAATTTGAAGCAGTAACTCATAAAAAGTGGAAGAAACAAACACAAAATCTCAATGCGTTAATAATAAGAGCATTAAATTTAGATGGAATTAATCTGCAAAGTATGTATCAAACCTTAGAAGAATTAATTACACAGCGTTTGTCCAAAGCAAAAACATAAGGTGGTTCTCAGCGTTTTAAATACGCTGATAATTTACGGAATCTTGCAAACCTTCGACTTTAAATAGACTCTCTTTATTAATCAATTTCTCGATCGCTTCTAACTTAATACCTCTGAAGAAATGAGGTTGTAATAAATCTAGTTCCTTATTAGAACTCAAAGATATTTCAGGATATACTTTAGAAGCATGGATCTCATTTTGGAATATATATTCGGTTAATTGCATACATTCGTATAATCTAAAAATAAAATTGATGCCAACAGAGCTCGGCTTATAAATTCTAAAGAATTGAATTGCTTTCGCTATTGATTGGAGTTTTTCTCCAGGAAATCCTACCATTAAGTCGATTGCAATTTTTATTTCATATTTGTTACAATACTGAATTATTTTCTCAACATCTTGATAATTATAACTTGTATTTTCTTGTTCTTTTTCATCGCTAACGACTGAAAGCGTAATTAGATAGGCGTTACTTTTCATTAATAGGGCAAAAAGTTCTTCGTCATAGGTATTTGGAACCATATATAGAGCCCATCTAAAATCATTTCTTTCTTTTTTCTCTCTTTTTATCCACGCAATCAATTCACGGAGGAATTTCTTACAATGTTTTAGACTTTGGTTAAATTCACTATCACATAAATGGAAATGTCCGTATCCTTTCTCCACTAAATCGGCAATTTCACCTATGACATTCTTTGGATCCTTAAAATATAGACGTTTATTAGCTTCAACACAGTAACTGCATTTATTTTTGCATCCCTTTTGTGTCTCAAATCCCACAATGCCATCTTCTTCTAAATACTGATTGTAATCAATATTGGTTGTTCGCTTGTACACAACATCCCTATCAAGTCCAAGATCCCAACCATTTATGAGTTTATAATCAATATTCTTAATGCCTCTATTTTCTATATCTTCAAGTAATTTCACAATGGCTCTCTCCCCTGGACCAATAATACCAAAATCTGCCTTAAGGTATTTTAATATTTTTTTGGGAGCGATACTGTAACCTATACCACCTAATACAATAGGGATTTGAAATATCTTGGTTATATCTACAATTTTTTTGATTTTCGATAGAAAATACTCGTTATTGTAGAATAAGACAGAATCTACATTTCTTATCGTAATTCCAATAAGGTCGTAATTCTGTTTATTCAGCAGATTCTGGATTTCTGCTAATGGATCATCACAAAAACAAAGATCTAAAATTTCAACTTCATAATTCTTTTCTTTAAGTGATATAAAAAGATATTCTAAACCGAGAGGAATAACCGGTGGTTTTTGGAACCGATTAGGATTTACAAGAAGAACTTTCATAATCTTATAGAAGCATTAAATTTATGACTTAAAAAAAATATTTTCTTAGATGAATTAAACATGGAAAAAGACCTATCTGATTATGTTCTGCTGACGGATTATTATGAATTTTCTATGGCTAATGGGTATATTTTAGCGGGGGATATTGCACATGAACAAGCTGTATTTGACTATTTCTTTCGATCTATCCCTTTTAACGGTAGTTATGCTATTCTCGCGGGCACAGAAAACCTTTTAGATATTTTATCGAATTTCAAATTTACTGATGAGATAATAGAATACCTTCAAAACTATGATCTAAGCGACCAATTCTTAGATTACTTGAGTAACATGGAGAACCAAATTACAGTCCGTGGTATTGACGAAGGGAGAGTTGTGTTTGCGAATGAACCTTTATTGCAAGTTCAAGGACCTTTAGTACAATGCCAGTTGCTTGAAACATTTTTATTGAATTCAACAAATTTCCCCACTCTATGTGCAACTAAAGCAAATAGAATGTGGTTAACAAGTGGAAAACAACCTATATTAGAATTTGGTGCAAGAAGAGCACAAGGACCGAATGGTGCCAATCTCGCAACTTATGCTGCTATGATAGGAGGATGTTCGGGCACTTCAAATGTTATGGCTGCAAGAGAGATGGGAATTAAAGCATTAGGGACTCAAGCACATAGTTGGATTATGAGTTTTAACTCAGAATATGAAGCGTTTAAACAATACATAGATATTTATCCCGATTCTTCTATTTTATTAGTAGATACATATGATACGCTGAAATCCGGTGTTCCAAATGCAATCAAAATTGGGAAATATTTACGAGAGCGAGGTCATGATCTAAAAAGCATCCGATTAGATAGTGGAGATTTGGCCAGTTTAAGTAAAGAAGCTCGAATAATGCTTGATGAAGCGGGATTTAAGGACACAAAGATAATCGTATCCAGTGATATCGATGAATATAAAATATCTTCAATCCAAGAACGAGGCGGAAAGGTTGATATTTGGGGAATAGGCACAAAACTCGCAACCGCTTATGAAGATCCTGCTTTGAATGGAGTTTATAAGTTAACTGAAATCTCCAATGATCCCCGAATAAAAGTATCTGGAGATTATAAAAAGATAAGTATTCCGGGCATTAAAACCCTAATTCGTTTTTATGTGAAAGAAAATGGCAATTCTCGCATGGTTCGAGATGTAGTTTTCCTAAAATCTGAACTGGATTCAATGAATCTTCTTGATCACGAAGTGGAACATAAAATAACAGACAATAATCCATTCGGGGACGATTTTTATGAGCCCTATCCAGAAAATCAGCAGGATTTTGATTCCATTGTTGAAACTACGAATGCAACACAACATGAATCGATGTTATCGGTGTTGTTTAAAGACGGAAAAAGAACACGTAAAAAACATTCTTGGGAAGATGCGAGAGAAAACATGGAATCTGACATAGCAAAACTACCTAAAAAATACAAGAACATTAAAAAACCAGTGATATATCCGATTCTAATTTCTGAGGAATTAAAAGACTTAAGAAAATCGCTAATTGGGAAATATGAAAAAATGGAGCTAAAATAAGAAATTAAGATTTCATTCGTTGAACATACATTTCAGTTATCTTTTCAAATACTTTATCCA
>WJKO01000046.1 GCA_014729055.1 Promethearchaeota archaeon
ACCATCACTGGTACGGTATGTACCAGCGCTATGCCATGACATTCTGATAAACAGAGGTCCGTAATTACCAAAATCAGCGGGCCACCAATCTTTTGAGTCCGTTAATAGATTTGCAATGTCGTCCTTGACTGCTCTCAAATCGAGACTAAGAAATTCTTTTTTATAGTTGAAATTTTTCCTCATCGGATTTGATTTAGCACAGTGTTGATGCAGTATATCAAGATTAAGCTGATTTGGCCACCAATCTTGGATTGTCATTGCACTGGTTAAAGTATGTTTTTTCATTTTCTTTTCATTCATAATAATCACTTCTTTTTTCAAAACTGAGAAACAAAAAAAAGAGAAACTTAATTAATAATCATTCTCAATTAGGAACTATTATCATATAGTAATCATTATTAAAAAACACTTTGTTTAAAAGTTACCATTGCCATAATTCAATTGAACAAAAAAGGCGATTCCAATGAATGACCAACAAATAATGGACTTGTTCCATGAAAAAGGTCTTAAGATAACGACACAGCGACGATTAATATCAAAATATATCCTTTCAAGAACGGATCATCCGACAGCAGAACAAGTATATTCTGCACTTGAAAAAGAATATCCAGCAATTAGTCTTGCAACGGTATATAAAACTTTAAATCTGTTATATAAGTTGGGAATTATTCAAGAACTAGGTTTTGGGGAAGGTCCTGTTAGATATGACCCTAATACGGCAGTTCATATAAATATGGTATGCACAAAATGTGGTAGTATCATTGATTATCGTGCAAAAGATGTTGAAACTTGGTGGAATGAACTTATAGAAAAGTTGGACGCTCAACCAGTTGGACAAAGGATTGATATTTATTATTTATGTGAGAAATGTAAAAAAAAGTAATTATGGATGTCTTACAATAGATTACATATCTTTATCGAATCTTCAACCAAACTTTGGTTCATTTGTATCCATATATTTGGGTTTCTTTTTACCCTTTAGTGCTTTAATTAAGGTTATAAAGAAAATTACACCAATTAATGGAAGCAATATAAACATTAATTCTTTGTCGGGAGCGGCTTGCCATTTTGTTCCGTCTAATGGATATAAATCGTCATTATCATTATGACCATCTCCATCGGTATCCGCTAATGCGGGATCTGTTCCTAATCCCCACACTTCATCAAAAAATCCGAGTGAATCTCCGTCAAAATCATCGGTACCTGTTGTCTTAATTTTATAATAACTAATGCCTGAATCACCAGCGAGATAAATATGATCTTTCATTATTTCCATCTTTTCTGCACCTGCCGATAATGTTGTATTCGCCAGTAACTCTGGCGTTTCGTGAACCATAATGTCATAGATGAGAAAACTTGTATCCGTTGTCACATAGAGATAAGTCCCATGTATTTTTATGTGATTTATTGTTTCGTAGAGCTCGATGGAATTAACTAGATTGAAACCAAAACTCCCATAAATCACAACCGATAAATGAGTCTGATTGGCAAAATAGATAAAATCGCCTATATTTTCCAAGGTTCTTACATCATAATTGGAATATCCGGACTCAATTCCGCCAGGATTGACTGGATCGGTTATATTTAGAGCAATAAGCCCATAATCGGAGTATGCTAAATAAGCAATATCACCATTTAGAGCAATGTCGCGAACGGCATCTGTGGGAGATCCCATCCACATACCAAGATATACTAAATTTGAAGGATTACTTAAATCATAAATAAATAACCCATCGTTACCAAACGCTACGTACGCTTTTTCACCTTGCGTTTTTATCTCAAAACATTGAGTACCACTTTGTGAGATAAAATCTTCGTTATAAAACGTACTACCGGTACTTATATCCAAGGTTCTTAATCCGCCCGTTTCTTCAGAACATAATACATAATCCCCATATACTTCAACATCATAAATTGAGTCTGAATAACTATAATTGTACCAATGGATATAATCATGATATATTGTTGTGTCTATACATTCAATTCCATTGCTATCCGTTCCAACAATCGCAAAGTCTCCCTCGATTTCAATATCATTATATTTCCAGTTATTATAAGTATAAGCATCCGTATAAAAGGGATTTTGAAAACGTGCTAGCTCTATTACTCTTAATCCATTTTTCCCATCAGCAACGAATAGAAAATCATCAAAAAGTTCTAAATCTTGAGGATACAATTCACCGCTCTCAGCTATCGGAAGATCAAATACGTCTGTCTGAAATGGCTTACTGATGTTTATTGCATGAATACCAGTAGAAAAGCAACCGTAGAAAACAATATTTCCCCAAACAACTACATCTTTAGCTGAATCTTGTAGAGAACAAGCATCGGTCCGTAACAGAGATGCTGAATCTGTAATCCCCACTACATGCATAAAACCCGATTGATATGTTGCAAAAAGTAAATTTCCCGAGATGGCGATCTCATTGATATCAGTACCTGATTCTGAATAATGATCCAGCAATGCTATATTATACGGGTCACTGATATTTAAAGAATACAAACCGCTTATAGGTGATGTAACATAGGCAACTAAACCCGTTATTTCGATATCTGAACATCCTTGTATTGGATAATTATCGCAAAATACAGGATTTAATGGATCGGAGATATCATAACAATATAATCCAGATTCGGGCGCCAATAGAAAAAGCATATCACCATACACTTCGATGCTTTGCCAATCTTGAGTCGCGATATATACAGTATTAATTAATTCAATTGAATTTTTATCAGTAATATTTATAATGTTAACTCCGCTCAGTCCATTAGCTGTATACGCAAATCTTCCAGATAAGGCAACGTCTATTGTGTTTCCTGTAAGAATTATACTTGAAAGATTCACACAAGATTTTGGATCTGCAATATCTATACAAGATAATCCATCGGCTGACATAGCCGCAAATGTATACGGATAATCAATTTCAATAGCAGATACGTTCGCAGTGGGAAATAATGAATCTATCTGCCCGGGATAATCACCATATAATTGTTGTGCCGAAGCATAGGGCAAATATATAGGAATTAACTGGAGAATTGTCGTATAGAAAACTAATAAAACTAGTTTAATTACTTTTTTTTGCTTGTTTATCATGATAGAACTTAGTTTTTCGTGTAAAAAAAAATTAATCTAAAAAATTGTTTATCTTTTTAATGAATTCATCTGGGTGATCTATATAAGGATAATGACCCGATTTCGGAAAGATCTCTAGATGGGAATTGGGAATTTTGCTATTCATGATTTTAAGCAGTTTTGGTGTACCAAAATTGTCCTCTTCTCCACCAAGAATCAATGTTGGCACTTTTATCCTATCCAATTTATCTTCAACATTAAATTCATTCATACTAATCAAATATTCACGAAGTGCTTGTGTATCTGGCTGTAAATGGCTCTGATCGGGTAGCCATTCCGGAAAATACTCCAAACCTAATTCTTTATGCTGTTTTTTTTGATTCTTAAAGAGAAATCGCATGATTAGAGGATAAAATTTTGATGCAAATGCAGTAAGCTTTTCAAATTTTTCGGACAAATAAGGTACAGTTGAAACCAATATAAGCGCTTTCAGAAATTCCGGATTTTTGATTCCTATCCATTGGGCAATCATGCCACCCATTGAATGTCCGATAATCACAGCTTTATCAATTTCAGTAGCATTGATTGCTATATCGTCAATTAACTGAATTATCTCCTCAGCACAAGTCTCAAGATTATATTCTTTAACATTTTCTTTCTGAGATTGACCATGCCCTTTTAAATCGATTCTTAGAATGGGATATCCTTTTTTCTGATAATGATCCCATAGGATTTGCAAACGCGTTCTATTTCCGCTAAATCCGTGGAGCAATACAATTAGAGGGCTATCTTCTTCTTCAGTATTGACAAATTGATACCAATATTCGATATGATTTACAACAGCTATCTTTCCATCAGAATCATCCATGATCTATAATTGATCATGAACCTATTTATTTAGGATCATATACTTAGGATCATGATGTACTTGGTTTTTAACCCAACATATATCTTGGTTTTCTTCTTTTTACCACAGCAGGTCGCATAAATCTCTTTACTAGTGATTTCATTTTATACAAAATCTTTCTCCCATCATTCGGACAGAATTTTACACATGCCATACACCTAATACATTTTTTCTTATTAATCTTTAATGTATTTTCATCAATAGCCTTTGTCGGGCAAATATTCACACAATGTTTACAATTTGTGCAAGCTTCTTCAATAATTTCGCTTGGTGTGGCAAAGCTACCTAAGAATCCCTCTGGTAAAATTTTAAATAAGAATTTAATTTTTCCAGAGATATCGTCTTTTGAAACCAGACTCATCAGATTAAAACCTTTTTCTTTTAATTTTTGTCCAAATTCACGAGCAATTTCTAAATCGTTTTCATCTGGTCTTCCCAAGGCCATTTTCAATTTTTCATTTGCGTATGAATGTTCTCCGATAAAGGTACCAGTGGCGATTACTTTAAAATCTTGTTCATCCAAGATTCCAACTAATTCTTTCAGCGAAATTCCTATTGTTCTATTTCCATAAACAACAACAGCAACTACCGGTGTTTTATTTCCCACTACATTCTTTAAGGCTTTTCTTACAATAGGGGGGATTCGAGCTTCATAACAAGGTGAACCCACGATACACAAATCTGCTCTAACCGAATAGGTTTTATTACGGTTCTCTGCATCAGTCAAATCAATATGTTCGATTTCATCGGGTTTTACACCTTGTGCAATTCTCTCTAATACTTTTTTTGTAGTTTTTGTTGCGGAAAAATAGACTAGACTAATCTTCATATCTTGAGAAAATCATGCATAGATAAAAAAAATTACGAAAAAATGGGAATATTGGATGCTTTCCAAATTTCTGAGTACCACCTAAGGTTTGCTGGCACAAAGATATCCCAGAGTGAGAATTTTTATTCGAGATTATTCCTTATTGCATCGAATATCAGTTTATTTGGGGGTCGGTCTGTTTTGCTACCAACATATTTCCAAACAATGATTCCATCAGAGTTTACCATTAAAGTTACTGGGATAGCCAAGATCTGTTTTACAGGCATTTTATTGAGAGTAACTCTATGTATTACCAATACAT
The DNA here is from genome assembly GCA_014729055.1 of Promethearchaeota archaeon. Lineage (GTDB taxonomy): Archaea > Asgardarchaeota > Lokiarchaeia > Sigyniarchaeales > Promethearchaeaceae > WJKO01. Next base: position 5,111 of record WJKO01000046.1, read on the forward strand.
CGTATTTCTTGATGATTTTTCGTTTCGGAAAATCGGATACAATCATCAGGCAATATTTGCACATGTTTCTCAATTCTTTTTCCCGATCCGCTGAAATACCTATTAATATTACATCTTCTTCCTTGAATTTATCTTTATCTTCAGTTAATCGTGCGAAAAATTCATGTCAATGTTCTCACCAGTTTGCCCGGAAGAAATTAATGATAGTTCCCCGATGTTTTGATGCAAGTTCAAGTAAATCGAATGTTTTACCACAAACATTTTTTGCGGTAAAATTTGGGACTTTTTTACCCAATTTAGGACCTCTTGTTTCCTCTGACATCATGTATTCTAAAAAATAATGTACTTTTTAATTTAAATACTTGATACTTAGAAATTATTTTTCTTTTTCTGGAGTTAATTGATCAATGGAATGCAAAGTCCAGTTTTTGACGTCATACTTCAGCAATTTTCCACTTGGTCTCCGAATAAGTGCCTTCAATAAGCCAGCATTTGCGATCATAGCCCGACACTGGGGACATATATCGACGTGACCAAATACATATATAATACCTCCCTCACAAGCACTTCCGTCTTTTGCTGCGAGACAGATTGCATTTGATTCAGCATGAGACCCAACCGCTCGGCATTTCTCTAGACTTGTCCCTGATTTAATTTTATGTCTATTTCGGTAACAATATCCCATCTCTTGACAATTTTTCTGATATTTAGGCGCCCCATTATAACCAGTCGAAATAATCTTTTTATCTTTGACAATGACAGCCCCTACTTTATTGCGAAAGCAAGTAGAACGCGTGCTCACGACTTCTGCAACATTAAGAAAATATGTATCCCAATCTGGGCGTTTATTTTGTTCTTTGGATTTTAGTAACTTTGCCATAGATATTTCACTATCTATCAACCTAATAAAAATTCATAATCTTTAGTTGATAATTAAGAGGGAAAAATTTAAAATAAATATTGGAGAAAA
>WJKO01000563.1 GCA_014729055.1 Promethearchaeota archaeon
CTATTTCACAAGATTTTCGCCTGATTTTAAAAAGAAAGAATTAATTGATAAGGGACGAAACCAGCTATCGTATTTACAGACTTATTTCTTGGTTTTGGCTGGTGGAATCATGCATATTTATTTGGATGGCGTCATGAATAACAATGGACGCTTCTACCTAATACCTACAATAGAGGGGCTTTATGATGGTCTTAAGCCCCGAATCTCGGATTTTATTGCTCTTTGGAGTGATTCAGCTATTGGGATAGAATCGTTAGCTACTGTAATCGTTGGCGTTTTATTTATTGTTGGGTTTATCAACTTTTTTGTTTATTTCTTAAAAACCTCAGATAAACGTGTAATTCTCTATTCTGTTTTATATTTGACTGCGTTTTTAATATGTTTTTATTTATTTGGTAATAAGATGACGGAATATCATGCCGACGCAGGAGCCATTTTCTATGTATCTATCTTTTGGTTATTCCCGTTGAGTTTATGTGTTTTATCAACAAAACAAATAGGAAGAAACAAGAAATCAGACCGCGATGCGAATGAAACCGAGTTAAATAAGGAAAAAGACAAGAGTTCCCAAGGCGTTAAAAAAGTAAACAGCATTATAATTGGGTTATATTATCTATTTTCAGTACTCTTTATGATAGGAGGTCTTCTATTGTTATTTGTTAAAGAACCAATTCTTAATATTATCACCTCATATTCATCATTTTGGAACGCTTATCTACCAGAATTAAGTAATGTCCTATTCGGGTTAGCTATAATGTTATTGATCTTTGGACTCATTAATGCATTTATAGGTAAGAAAATGAGATCCACTGATAATTTAGACATGGGATTAGTAATTATCGAAAGTTTTTATTTTGTTTCCGGGTTTTTAGGGTTTTTGGTGCTAGTCGGGGGGCTAAATATTGCCGAACCAGCTGTTGATTATGTATTTTCTGAGTTTGGATCTGAGATCCCCGCAGATTATACTCCAGACTTAATTCTTTCCATATTACCGGCAGTATCAATAGTCTTAGGTATATTAGGCGTATTTAATTATTTATGCGGTATGGGACTTTTATTGAAGAGCGAAAAATGGTGGAAAATAATGGTGATCTATAATGGTGCTTTGTTGTTTATGATTTATCCTTTATCTATATGTTGCTATTTAAATGAAAATAGAATTAAGCAATTATATAAAACGAGAAAATCGTTTTAAAATCGTTTTAAAAGACGACTATAAAATCTTTTAACTAAATTCAAATATAATGAATTATACTCATTTAAAGAAATATACATCTATGTTGTGATAAAAATTGGTATTACTTATTAAGACAAAAGGCAATCCATACGAACGAGGATATCAGCAAGGTGAGCAACTCAAAGAACGTATTGAGTTGGCTTTAAACTCAGTTTTTCATTCAAAAATGTTTCAACAACTAAGTCCAAGAGGTGTCCCGCTTTCTGTGGTAAAGATGGGTCTTGGACATATGGGTAAAAAGTATATCAAAAAGAAATTAAAACAGCACTTTCCGCATCAAGCAGAAAAGCTTAAAGGAATTAGTAAAGGCGGGGGTTTAAATGTCAATCTTAACTATGGATTGCATTATATTGAGGTTATGTCAGGAGATCCAGAAAGTTTATACAAAAATCCGCCAGTTCAAGCTTGTTCTATGTTAATGGCATTATCGGAGGCGACGCGTAATGGCGAGACATTTTACGCTAGAAATTACGATTTTCCACGAATTTTACAGCCTTTTCAAATGGTTCGAATTGAAGAACCAAACGATAAGTACAAGAACATTTGTTTAACGCAATATCCATATGTCGGAACTCATATTGCTATGAATGAAAAGGGTTTGGTGATTGGCTATAATTACGGGAGAGCTTGGAAGAAGAATCCTTTGGATTTTAGATTAACGGGAATTCCGGGAACCATACTAGTCCAAGAGGCTATTGAAACATGTAAAAACACGGAAGAAGTGATAGAATTTATAACGAATTTTCCAGATAGATCTAACGGAGTACATTACGGTGTAATCGATGAAGAAGAAAACGCTTGTGTTATTGAAAGTACAAGCACTCGACATGCTCTTAGAAAGCCAAAAAAAGGGATATTAGCACATACTAATACATATCGCACGGAGGAATTAAAAGATGCTAATCTACCAGATGATGTCAGATTTAAAATGGAGGGACTGGATATTTCTCCCGTAGAGTCACCAAAAAGGAGGTTTAGACGCACTAATAAACTCCTTAGCGAAGCACAAGGTAATATTACCATGGAAACATTGAAATTAATTCTACGAGATCATGATAATGGAGATCCAAATTCAGAGGGTCCGGACGATTTCTCTATTTGTACACACGGGGAATCTGCCATGACGCTGGCATCAATAATCGTATTACCGCGGAAACGTGAGTTTTGGGTCGTTGATAATCAACCATGTAAAGAACCCTATGAGTTATTCACATTGAAGTAATTAGAAATAAAACTCTTGTTCTCCTTTTATCTTTTAATGCAACAAATATTGTTAGAAGCCAGTTACAATAAATACAAGTCAACAAAATGAATATGGGGAAATATTTTATGAAAATTGCGGTACTTGACATTGAAACCACATCGTTCAAACCAGATGAAGGTTCGCTCATTGAGATAGGAATTTGCCAGTTGGATTTGGAAACAGGTAAAATAATGCCACTCTTTGATAATCTTATACAAGAACATGATTTCGATCCGTCTCTGGAGGCATGGATATATAAAAACTCCGATATTACGCCCGAGTTGATATTGTCAGAGGGAGTTCCAGCCGAAGAAGTAGTGGAAGATCTGCAACAAATTTTCGATAAATTCTATATAACGGCATATAACCATCGTTTTGACTTTACTTGGTTGGAACATCGAGGATTTCAAATTAAAAAAGTGGCACCAGATCCTATGCAAATAGCATCACAATTCTTTAGAAAAATGATTAAAAAAGAAAATGGCAGCACTTCCACATATTATGTGAAAACCTTGAATGTCCAAGAATGTCTTGAATTCTTCCAGATTGATGAAACTGAAATACATCGTGCATATAGCGATTGCGTTCATGAAGCAAAAATTATCTATGAATTATATAAAAAGAAGTTATATGAGATTCTATAAATGAGCAAGAAAAAATCTCTAAAGTTTATATTGTTTGATTAAATAATTGATAGCTTGTTTCTTTATAAATTTACGGCTTGGAAATTTCGCCATTAGTCCATACATCGCAGCCGTACCATCATCAACCTTTATTCTAGGTTTATCTTTTACTTTGTCAACAGCATTTTGTAATTCTTCCAAGAAGTCATTAACTACTGCCGCTTGATCGGGATTTACAATACAATGCAGACATCTAGGCTTTTGTAGCCTATCTAAGACCCAACCATTAGTTTGCATTAAATCGGCAACCCTATATACATTAACATCTTCAGATCCAAAAGTAAATACAGTCATATCTGGATCCCCAAAGATATGCAACTCTGGTATCTTTTTAATACCGTCCATTAATTTATTGGTAGTTTCCATGGTCTGTTTCGCAAATTTCAAGTATCCTTCTTCACCCATGAATTTCATCATCGCCCATGTTGCCGCAATTGCCCCCCCGGGTCTTGTTCCCGTCATAGTCGGTGTTGCATAAATACCACCCGGCCAACTTGTTTGCGCAAAAAATTGGTATTTCTGGTAATCTTTATCTTTAAATAGTACTAAAGAACTTCCTTTATACCCGAAACCGTATTTATGACTGTCCGCAGACATTGAAGTAACTCCAGGAACCTTAAAATTAAAGTCAGGAATTGGATAATCTAATTTTTTTAACCAAGGAAGCATAAAACCACCCAAACAAGAGTCAACATGGAATCCAATACCATGATCTTCGGCGATAGCCGCTAATTCCTTAATTGGATCAATTACACCCTTAGGATAATCACATGCGGAACCCACCATCAATATTGTATTATCAGTTATGGCTTCTTCCATTTTTTCTACATCGGCACGATAATCTTCACAGATAGGGACGTGTTTTATTCTTACGTCGAGAAAGTGTCCCGCCTTATCAAAAGCAGGATGGGCAGAAAGGGGTAAGACCACTTCTGGGTCTTTAACTTTTTTCTTCTTGCGTGCACGGTCTCTGTAGGTTTTTACTGCCATCAGAATACTTTCTGTACCGCCGCTAGTCATACTTCCAACGACATCATCATCACCACCTAACATGTCAGCAGTCATAGATATTACTTCACCTTCACATTGCTTTAAAGTAGGAAATGCCATTGGGTTCATCGCGTTTGTAGATGCAAATAGGTCATTCGCCTCCATTAATAAATTAGTATGTTCGTCATCAATATGATAAACATAACCAAATGCCTTACCATGCTCCCATTCAACATCTGATTTGCTTGATTCTTTAAGTTTATTTAAGATTTCATCTTTTGATAACCCATTTTTTGGTAATCGAATTTCTTTTCTTTTCGTCATTTCGTTTCATTCCAATTGATAATAATTGATAATAATTGATAATAAAAAGAATGATAACTCTTTAAATTCTTTTTGGATCAAATCAAATCATTCAAATCATTCGAGATCCTATATTATAAATGTGAATATCAGCTAGACAAATCTTAAAAAAGATAGGAAACCAAATAGAAATGCAAGACTTCAGATCTCAGCAAGATCCAAGCCATATTCCCTACAAAGATCTACAAAATTGGTCACATAAACGTATAAAACTAAGTAAAGAGCCCGTTATAAATAAGAAGAAGCGCTATGAAAATCAAAATAAGTGGCTAAGATTAGGGGATAAGCTGTTAAAAGATCTTGTTAAATTTATAGACTTTTCAAATATATCTCTTAAATGGTCAATGTATAAGGTTATTATGCATATTATAGGATTCTTCTTTAAAATCCATAACAGAATTAAGTTAGTTGGAAAAGAAAACATTCCAAAAAATGGAGCAATATTTATTGCAAATCATCAAGGTGCACAAGATCCAATAATTCTTCTATCAGCGTTTAAAAAACCCGTAAGTATTTTTACGGATGTCGGTAATGGATTCATCGCAGATTTCTTAGAAAATACATTCGGTTTCGTATGTAGGAGAGGCATAAACCATGTTATGATTGAGAAAATGATAAGAACTATTCTCTTGAAAAATTGTTATTTTGCAATTTGGCCGGAAGGACATCCTCCTACGGAAGATGGTAGTAAAGTGGGCTATGGGTTTTCTGGAATCGCAAAAGTATATGCAACAATCAATTCAAAAAAAAATATTTTACCTATTGTGCCGGTAATATTTCAAGGGGCTGAGAGTTACTGGTGGGGCACGAGACGTAAAGCAAAGCAAATAAAGCTCACCATTTGTCGACCATATTATCTTCCAAGAGAATGGTTGAAGCCTCCGAAGAATGGGGGTAAATCTCCGAGAGAATTAATTAATTTTATTATGGAAAATATTGCAAACAGATTCGGTCAGAAAAATCTAATCACAAATCGCTTATTGGAAAAGCGTAGAACGGCCCGCGGAAAGCCTTGGTAATCTTAAGTGATAAATAATTAGAGCGAGGAAATGAATAGTAGTCTGTTATCTATAGTAGTCTGTCATCTATTGTAATTAGTTAAATACTCTTTTTTCCTATATGATCATAACCTGTAAAGGTACAGGTTGATCAAGTTTGATCACATAAAAATAACCTTGTAAGTAGTTATTAGTTAATTTAATTAGAAAAGATAAATTAATTATAACGAATTGCTGTATGAAAAACACACCCTCCAATAACACACACGGAAACATTCCTTATCCTAATCTATCTTCTTGGATGCACAAACGTATAAAACTGCCCAAAGAATCACGCGACGAAAAATTACAACGATATCAAAGGACCCCGATAATAGAACAAGCGGCATCGTCAGTATTCAGCAGAATTTTTAAATTCACGAAACTACATCAAAGTAATTTTCGATGGGTACTATTCAAACTCTGTATGAAATCTATTTATGGATATCTCCGATTTTGGAATCATTTAGAAGTTATAGGAAAGGAAAATATACCAAAAAAGGGTGCAATATTTATTATTAACCACATTGCAGGTAAAGATGTTGTGTTTACCTTTCTCTCGACATTTCAAGAGCCATGTGGTGTATTTACGGATGTCGGGCGGGGATGGATATCTGATTTTCTATCTAAATTCTTGGGTTTTGTCGTTAGGAAAGGGACTGCTGATATTATGGTAGAAAGAATGATTCGCACTATATTATTAAAGAATCGTCATTTCGCCATGTGGCCAGAAGGTACGTTAGAAAGGCACGGAAAAATTATGGAAGGATTTTCCTCTATTGTAAAGGTATATGCTACAATTAACTCAGAGAAAAATATCATTCCGTTTGTTCCTGTATATATGACCGAGACAAAGAAAAGAGAGAAAATGGTGTTTAAATATTTAAAACCCGTATATATTCCTAGGGATTGGTTGAAAAGACCCGAAGAGGGTGGAAAGACACCCAGAGAAATTATAGATCATGTTATGATGATTCTTGCAAAAATACGGAATCAAGACAAACTGGGAAAAAATCACGTATTAGAAAGACGACGTCAGATGAAAGGCGGCGAATGGAAATAAATAAATATTGTAGAATAAAATTAGTGAAGGGTTAGATATGTTGAATAAGAAAGACATTGAAATGAAAGATTCAGATGCGTCAATCGAACCGAGAATAGAAATTAAGGAGAATAGGGAAATTAGAAACGCCGTTCTTATTATCGGAGTTATGCTTGTTATGTTATTTACCCTAATATTTAGAATAAAGGGAAGGGCATATAATTTTTCAACTCTCACATTTGAATACGTGTCGGGATCCCTTGATTTAGCAATAACAGGACAATTTTATGATGGAACATGGTTCATGGCAGACCATCCTTTTTGGTATTTTCTTAATCATTTTGATTGGCTGATTATGGGGGTTTTAGGAATAGTTGCACTTTTATTTATAATCACGGGATTAGTCAAAGAACGTAAGAAACCATTGTTTAGATATGGTTTATTTATTCTGCTCAGCGGAGCAATCACAGCGGGGCTAATCATGAATGTATTATTGAAAGACCTCTGGGGACGATATCGACCAAGACACACTACATTCTTTGAAGGGGAACATAATTTCTATGCAATCTTAGATCTTGCTTGGCTTATAGAGCCAGAATCAATAGGGGAGGGAGTCTCGTTTCCGGCTGGTCATCCTTCTGCATTTACTTGTTACATTCTCATATATTTTGTCTTTAAACATCCTGAAGCAATTATATATCTATTCGGGGAATTTAAAGAATGGAAAGTTAAAATGCTTAAAATAATAAAATGGATAGGGTTAATTTTAGCCATTATCGGCGGTATTTTAATGGGAATGGCAAGAATCATAGCAGGAGCGCATTTTGCATCAGATGTTCTATGGAACATGACAATCACTTTTTACGTTGATGTCTTTATGTATTATGTTGTTTTCCGTTGGCCAAAATACGAACGAGAGAACTTGAACGAATTTTTGAAAGTAAAAAGCATAATTGCAGACGAAAGTTTTGGATAGACTAAGAATGAGCGATAAAATAAAAGGAACAGCTTATTATGGAATACATTTTCTGATATTTTTAATAATTATTGAATTGAGCTGGATTTTGGGATCAAAAGTTTCAGAGATGTTGCTCAGTTTAATAGAATCCGATGGCATCTTATTTGACCAGATTCAAGCTGCAGAACAGTTATTTCATTATGCAGTAGCCGCAACGGTATTTCCATGGGGGATTTTAATTGATAAAAAATCAGAATGGCGAAAATATATCTTAGTTGTCTCCAATCTTGTTTGGATTGCTGGATCCTCTCTGCTATATTTTATGCCGACAAGTTTTCATCTCTACTGCGGAATTCAAATAATATGGGGAATTTCTTTTGGTGCAAACGGTCCAATAATTGGTTCCTATTTGGGAGACCTCTTTAGAATTAATAAACGGGGGACTTTATTTTCGATTTTTACGATATTTGTCTATATCATAAAGGCTGGAGCGATTGGAATCAACGGCATTCTCGGGAGTTATTTAGATGATTGGAAGATCCCAAACTTCATATTTGCCATTATTGGATTAATTTCACTTATACTTTTTCTAATAATTGGAAAAGAACCGAAGCTGGCAGCCGTTGAACCTGAATTTAAGGAATTGATTCAAGAAGGATACAAATATAAAAGAAATATTACGCTGGAGGGATTAAAGGCAGTTATTAAAAAACCTACAAATTTACTTTTTCTGTTTCAAGGAATTTCTGGTATGATTGGTGTATCAATTGTTACGCGATATATGAATTATTGGTTTACAAGCACTATGGGTATGCAGATAAACCAATTCGTAGCGTCTATAATTTTGGGGGCTGGTGCTGCGGTGGGTGCTTTAATAGGAATATTACTTGTCGGTAAATGGATTGATAAAAAATTTAAAGAAGGAAATCTCAACAAATCTCTATATTTCTCGATAGTATGCTTATTTATGCAAGTTGTCTTCTATTTCATTCTAACAATGGTCTTAACTTATCCCGAAACGATCGAGCCAGAAAATAATACTATAAAGGGAATATTCAATGCTTATCCCGTTTTTTATGCTTTTATTATAGTATTTAACTTATGTTCCTTCTGTGGAACTCCAGTCGGTACAACAGTAGGAGTTGCGCGAACACATGTTAACCTCCCCGAAAATAGAGGAACGGCTGCAGCATTATATGACTTATTCGATTTTATCGGTAGTGGTTTAGCCATAGCGATTGGTCAATTTTTCTTCTCAATATTTTCGGGATATCAAATCACAATCTTTGCAGGTTCGTGTTTTTGGATAGTGTCAGGGATTTTATGGCTGTTTATTGTAAAATTCATACAAAAAGATTATCAAGAAATAAGAAATACTCTATCTAAACGAGCACGTAATAAATCGCCGTCAAAATAAGACCACAGACAATGGGGTTAAGGAAATTATCGGGTAATGTCTTTGCAAATCGATCAACTAGTAAAAATCCAGTTGCTGCACCAAAGGCCATGAGCATTACACCAAATATATTAATACCACTGAATGGTAATATTAGATGTACAACAAAGACTAAGCAAAAACTTGATGTAAATCCTGCAATGTATCCTTCCCATGTCTTTTTTGTTTTATCACTCCTTCTTTTTCCAAATCTTTTCCCTATAATACTGGCAGCAGAGTCTGATAATGCACCAATTAACGCTACTGAATACAGTATTTGAGGGGAAACCAATACAAACGGAATAACGGAGAGCATCAACGGAAGTGAACTGGTAAATGTATATAATTCATCGGGATATATTGAAATTTTTCCCATATCTTGTGCAAATTTTCCCAAGACATCAAATTTTAACAACCTCAGTAATTCAAAAGGTGTAAATATCCAAATAAACACTACTAAAAAGTCCGTCATCATGAATAGTGCTGAACTTACTTGATCCCAGCTCTTGAAAGGATAGGTAAAATAAATAAAATGCAAGATAAATAGAACGGCGGCGAAGAGGAAATGGCTTGCCTTTCTCGTAATATCGGTCTTAAAACAATCCTTAAAATTATCTGAAATTTGTTCTTGCCATTCAACTTCTGACAATATCTTGTTACGCACCTTATTATGTTTTTTCCAAATTATACTAAGTACAGTCCAGACAATAATACAAACCGTAACAGTATCCCACAAATGAAAATAGATCTGCGCTTTAACGGCGAATGTGGGTGTAATTTTATCAAATAAGACTGGCATAAGACCCGCAATTAATAGAAATAAAAATGCTAATGATACTTCGTTTTTAAAAAACGAAGAATCTGTGACCTTTTCGGGATGTTTTCTGGATTTCAAGGCATAATAAATCGTTAAAAATCCCGGAATGGCTGTGTAAATCATTAGAGAAATCATGAAAAACAAATAATTATTTTCGCAAAATTCGATAAATCCATTAACATCCATAATGAAGCAACTCTTAAAGTAGTCTATATTCTTATTGATGTCTTAATTATTTTTATTTTTTTATCTGTTTATTTTATTAAATAATCATTTGAATAAAAACTGATGCCATTTTGAAGAACTCCAAAAGTTTGTAATTTGATTGAATATTCAGAATATAAGAAATGGGAGACTATTCCCACATATCTGACTGAGAATAGTGACAGAATTGCTCTATGTATCCATAGGATTTATATATGAAGCTGAAACAAC
>WJKO01000564.1 GCA_014729055.1 Promethearchaeota archaeon
TCTTGTTTAACGGTGTTACATCGCAATTATTTGAACGATATGGTTGTGCGAAAGAGCGTGAATATAAATTCAAGTTTAAAAGTCAGAAGGATGGCGACAAGCTCACTTTTGATATGCTGAATTTATTGTATAATGTTATATTGTTTTCGCAGTTGAAGAGAATTGAACGAAAAGCGATAATTTACACAAAAATCCGGTTTTCAAAAGACAAACGAGGAGAAATTTTTGATAACAGTTGAACTACCGAAATCTATTATTTTCCTTCAAGTTATTTTCACCTAACAACCTATGAAAAACTCTAAACCATCAAAGATTACAATAGATAATATAACGAAATTTGATTGTCTGATAATAGGTGCAGGATTGTCCGGATTGTCTGCTGGACTCTATTTATCTTTACACGGGTATAAACCTCTTATAATCGAGCAAGAATCTCAAGTAGGAGGCTATGCGGTCAACTTTCAAAGAAGACATTATAGATTTGAAGGATCTCTCCATAGTATTCATGGATGTCAAAGTGGCGGGTTTTTTGACATATTTAAGGAATTGAATTTACATAATAAAATTAATCCGTTACGGATTCAGCACTATAAACACGAATATGACATAGAAAATAAAAAAGAATATCATTGGACCTTCAAAAAGGATCAATTTGTAGAAGAATTTACCCGAAAATACCCAAACGATGATAATGACATCCGAAAGTTTTTTAATACCGCATTTAAAATGGGTAGTTTTCTTAAATGTTGGAATGATATCAAATTTCCTACGAAAATAATACGCTCTCTTCATTATATCCATTTGCTACCGACTTTATTGAAAAATTTAAACAAATCTACTCAAGATCTAATGGAATCTTATTTTTCTAATGAAAAATTGATAAATGATTTGATTAGTTTTCCTGCATTTAGTGGTAGCGAACCTAGCGAAATGAGTGCAATAGTGTATTTTTCATCATTTTTTGAAAAATTCTTAACCGGAAGTTACTATTTAGCGGGTGGATCTGGGAATCTAACAAAAATTATGGCTCATGATATTACCGAAAATGGAGGGCAAATCTTATTAAATCATAAAGTAGTGGATGTCGAAATAGTGAACCGATATCTCAAGAGAATTTTAATAAAACCCCGAAGTAAACGTAAAAACCCATTTGTGATTGAGCTTTATAAGACTCCTGTGTTATATTGTTGTGATCCACATCAATTTAAGCAATACATAAAAAAATACTATCAGAAGAACAAGTTTTTTAAAAGGTTAGATGCACGTAGGACCACAGATTCTATTTTTCAAGCATATTTAGGATTGGACATTGATTTAAAAAAACTCGGGTATCCTTTTTACTCCAATGTCTTCAAATTGATGGGAAACGATCTCAATACCATTATATACAGTAACATAGATCCTACATGTTGTCCAAAGGGTCATTCTAACCTTGCCGTTGTTAAATTTGTAGAAAGCGATGAATTTGAACGTTTGGTGGAAATGGACGAAGGAGATCGTGGTAAGAATTATAAAACAATAAAAAAGTTATTCTTACAAGAGATAATTGCCGAGTTAGAAGTTGCTATGGGTATAGATCTTAAAAACCATGTAAAAATGGCGATTGCTGCAACCCCGATAACTTTTCAACGGTATACCTCAAATTTTAAAGGTGCATTGGCTGGAAATATCACATCATTTAATAATATTCTTCTACATCGATTGGGATATACTTCTGGAGTAAAGAACCTCTATTTTGCGAGCCAATGGGTAGGGCTTGGAGGAGGATATCACAATACAATGCAGACAGGTATTAAAGTTGCTCATCTTATCACTCATAAGTTGCGACGGCTTAAGAAGAAAAATCAGTTGCCGATAAAACTTTACGATTTGGATGAAGACGATAGTTTACTCTTTGAGGAACTTGATATGAATTCTAAAACATATAAAACGCTATAAAACTTCTATTTTACTTTTTTTGGAATGTTACAATATACAATATCATTATCTTTAAGTTTATCAATGTATTCTACTTCTTTAAAGTGTTCTTTGAGAATTTTAATGAGATCTTTGAGAGTCATTAGTTCATAATTTTTTTTATCCCCATTAAAATTGTTGGGGGCTGGTAATAACTTTTTAAGAGAATTATGCATTTTTTTTGGAACGTCTGCAAAGATTTCGGATAAAAGCATTTGAAAAAACACTGGTTTCTTAACATCTCTATTCTTAGCAAACACTAATACAAGATTCCCCTCATCTTTTAGTAACTTTTTATATTGCTTAATGTTTCCCTCGGGTGTAAAACTCGGATTATCAGACACTCTAATTACCGTATTCATTGAATCCGCTCTAGGGGCAATGTACTTGTTAAATAATTGAATTTTCACATTCTTTTTTACTTTAGATTTCATAAAGTCTTGATCTTCGACTTCAGAAGTTTGCATATAAAGCGTGCTTTTTTCTGGAATTATTTGAGAAATATATCTAAGGGCAAAAATTTTCATTCGTAGTGGCATTTGTTTATCGAAATCACAGAAAATATGTCTTTTTCGTCCGTTATTCTGGAAGATATTTAATTTATCAATCATATCATTTTGCGAGCTATTTACTATTTTCAATTGCGTCTCAAAAAGCAAATCACCTATGATCTTGAGACATTCCACGATAAAAAGATAATATTCAACTAATCCTGCTTCAGTTAACTCGAATACGGTTTTTGTAGGACCTTTTTCAGAGTTAATTTCTGTACCTGCAATCAAACCCCTTGAATTCAAAGAGCGGAGTATCTTATATAGTTTTGAGGAATCTTTAATTATCTTTTCTTTCTTCAGCATCAGATAGAGATCATATCCATGCGTGGGGTTTGTTTTTAGAAATTTCAAGATATTAAATCTTAGAAAATCAATTTTCTTATGATTCATTGAATCGCTGCCATTTTTTGTTGAATTTAATTTTGCTGTGTTTTATTTAATTAGATAAAACAAATAAAATTAATTAATTAATTACTTAACTTTTCATTTATTTTCTCTTATACACGATCATGGCTATTATTAGGAATATGGATATATAAGCTAA
>WJKO01000565.1 GCA_014729055.1 Promethearchaeota archaeon
GGTTTGTTTTACATTGAAGATAAAAAGGAATTAATAGGAATATTAGAAGCTCTGACGAAAAACAAACGCTTAGCAGATTTAAACCAACCTGAAGGAAAAATCTACATTGATGAGGAAAATAAAGATTTCTATGAGAATTTGGCAAATGAATTACTGACTCCAGAGCCAGGGGAGACGGGTCCATGTTATTTGTGTAAAGAGGAGTTATGTACAGATGCAGATCCAGAATATGCTCGATTATTAAAATGTTACAACTGTGGTTCACTATTCCATGAAGCCCATGCCGCAATTTATGCTTTTGAAAAAAATATAGGATTACCAAATGTATTTAGGTGCCCAAACTGTGAAGTTTTACTGAAGCTGGATAAAGATAGAGTACTGGATATCAATGGAATAGAAATAGAAGAGACAAAAGAAGAAGAAGAACCAGAATTGGAAACCGAAGAGGTGCCAGAAGAAATTAGTGTAGAGGATCCTGATTTAGAAATACATGGTGAGGAGGAAGCGATGGATTTTCAATATGGGACAGCAGCATCCGAAGTTGAAACTAAAGAACCGGCTCAAGCACCAAAACGGAGAATTCCAATAACACCGAGTGGAGTAAATTTTTTCGCAGCTCCTGTTGCACCAACTCAACAATCGGAGGACGAAGATTCGGATTCTGATCAACCATCTTCGGAAGGAAAGGATAAATATTGGGATCCAGACGGAGAAGAAAAAGAAGACAGTCAAGAAAACGATGCCGAGGAATCAAAAATAGATAATATGCAAAAAAAACAAAAGAAACGAAAAAAGAAAAGAACACGTGGTTTCAAATTATGCCCAGTATGTGGCGCAACTGTTAAACTAAATGATAAAACTTGCTCAAATTGTGGTATTGACTTATAAACTCGGTATTTTATTCTAGTTTATTTAAACATCTTCATTGTTCCTTGATAAATTTTTGCAATAAAAGTTATAAAATCTCTCATTTTATCGATTTCTTTTCTTAAGATGTGGTCGCATATTTCTTCAAATCGTCTTGTAATTCATCCAAAGATTTTTCATATCCTTTCTTAAATTGCATTTCGTAAAGATGTTTATACAACCCTTCTTCCTTTACTAATTCTTCGTGAGGTCCTTTTTGAATGATTTTTCCATCATCGATAACACATATCATGTCGCTATTTAATACCGTAGATAGACGATGAGCGATTATAAACGAATTTCTATTTTGTAATAATGTTTCTAATGCTTCTTGTATTCTTAATTCCGTATAAGGATCAACGCTGCTAGTTGCCTCATCAAGTATAAGAATGCGAGGATCGGCTAGTAATGCCCGTGCAAATGAGATTAATTGCCGTTGTCCAACTGAAAGGAGTGAACCGCGCTCTCTGACTTCCGTTTGATATCCCTCGACCAACTGCATAATAAATTTATGAGCCCCAATCTTCTTTGCAGCAGCATATACTTCCTCGTCTGTTGCTGAGGGTCTGCCATAACGAATGTTTTCCAAGACTGTACCACTAAATAGATATGTATCTTGTAATACTATTCCCATCTGGGATCGGAAGGATCTTAGCGAAAGATGTGTTAAAGGAATTCCGTCAATTGTTATTTCCCCTTCTTGTGGATCATAAAATCGGGAAAGTAAAGATATCAGTGTACTTTTCCCAGCACCTGTGAATCCAACAAACGCTACACGTTGATTTGGTTTAACCTTAAGGTTGACATTTTTTAATACAGGTACCCCTTCTTCGTACCAGAAATTGACGTTATTAAACTCAATCTTTCCTTTTATTTCCTTAATTGTTTTTGACTTTGGGTGTTCTGTAATCTCTGGTTTTGTATCTAACATTGTTAAGATTCTTTCTCCACCAGCCATAGCAACTTGGACCGTATTATAAAAGTTCGCTATATTATTGAAAGGCGTTATGAAACCAGTAGCAAGCATAAAATATTGGACCAATTTGGGTATATCTAATCTTCCTGATTCAACCATTTTAGCACCCCATGTCAGAATTATTCCTAAAGCTAAAGCAATTAAGAGTTGAAGAAGAGGAGCCAATATAGCATTTATTTTTGCTTGACGCAGATTAACTTCCTTTGCTGCTCTTGTCGCAACATCAAAATTTTTGATATTAACATCTTCCGTAACGAAAGCCTTAATTGTTTTACTACCAGATATTGCTTCTTGAAGTATACTAGTCATGATAGAAACGGTCGCCCTTGTTTTCCGTTGATACATACGGCTTTTCTTAGCAAATCCATACATAATAACACCAATTAAAGGTGTAAATAATAACAGAAAACCGCTTAATTCAATTGAAGTGACCAATAATAATATAAGAGTCGTAATCACAGTAACTAAATCTCCTAGAAGTTGTATAACGGTCTGACTAACTAATTGATTCACAGATTCTACATCATTGATTAATGTATTTAGAATCTTTCCCGTAGGTCTATTTGTGTAAAATCTAAGAGATAATTTCTGAGCGTGAGTAAATAAATCCGTTCGAATTTCGCTTATAGCGTGTAGACTTAGTTCCGCCATTTTGCGTTGATATACCCATTTTAAAAAGAAGTTGGCAAAGACAATGATTAATAGTATCCACCCAAGAGTATAGATGGTCTTCCATATTACATCAAGCTCTGCTTGAGTTACACCAGTTGCTACTGCCTCTTCCATAGGATCTACAATTTGAGAAATCAAAAGAGGATACCCAAGTCCCGTTAATGATACTAACAATGAAAGAATCATTAGTAGAATAACTCGATTTTTCATCGGCATGAGATATTTGAATATTCGCTTAAAGATAACGCTGTCTTTATATTGCCTCATTTCTTGATCTCGTTCATCTACTTCAACGTATTTTTTACGCCGTCTGTACCATTTAATTTTCTTCTTGCTAAATTTATTTTTGATTTTTTTTATCTTATCTATAATTTTTCCCATCTATCTCTCACACCTCAATAATCAGAATGTTGTTTTCTTCTATCGGATTTTATCCTTCTTGATTTAACTTGAGTCTTTTCCTTTTTCCTTGATTTATCTTCCTCTCGTAGGATTGAACCTTTCTGCTTTCTCTTAAGGCGTCCTAATGCAGCTTTCTTATATTCACGTTCGGGATCTGTTATTCCTGCAAGAGCTTCTTGTTTTTTAAACATTGTTGAGTATATTTTAGTATAAATACCGCCCAATTCTAACAATTCTTCATGTGTTCCTTGTTCAACAATTTCTCCATCATCAAGGATTACGATTCTATCACAATTTCTTATTGTACTAAGTCTCTGCGTAATAATAAACGTCGTTCTTCCAGTAAAA
>WJKO01000566.1 GCA_014729055.1 Promethearchaeota archaeon
ATATTAAAGATTGTCCTAACTTGGGAATGGATATCGGCATGTTAGTGGGATATAAGCCACAAAACGTGAAAATAGAATCAATAGATAATTTAGAAAATATGATCGAAAGTATAAAGTCAACTATTGATGTCTTTATCGATTTTACAATTGCAGATGCAACGGAAAAAAACGCTAAAATTATTTTAAATAGCGGAATATCTATGGTCATAGGAACAACAGGTTTATCCGACGAATTTAAAGGTGAATTAGAAAAAATAGTTAAAGAAAAAGAGGTTTCCATCGTTAAGAGCACTAATATGGCTGTGGGTGTTAATGTTGTATTTAAGATAGCAGCAGAATTGGCAAAGCGTTTAAGAGGTTGGGAAATAGAGATTATAGAAGCACATCACCATCGTAAAAAAGACGCACCGTCAGGAACGGCTCTGACTATAGCAGAGAGTATAGCGGATGCAAGGAATCTTGATCTCAATAATATCGCAAAATATGGAAGATCTAAAGGCCCTAACCCGAGAAAATGGGGTGATGAAGAAATTGGAATTCATTCTGTCAGAGGGGGTGATATTGTGGGTGATCACACGATATTATATGCAGGAGATGGGGAAAGAATTGAATTTAAACATCAAGCGCATTCAAGGGAATGTTTCGCATCAGGTGCACTTGAAGCTGCGAAGTTCCTAAAAGATGTCAAAAGGAAAGGTAAAATATTTACAATGAAAGATGTTCTTTTTCCATGATTTAGACTCTATTTTTTTTATTCATCACATCGAGGAAACTTTAATTTCCAAATGTTCCATCTTTAATTATGAAAATTTCAGTTGCTACTTATAGCTTTAGACATTTAATTAACGAAGGATGGACTTTTAAGCAAATTGCCGATGAATTGAAAAAATGGAATATATCATACGTTGAAATAAATAATGTATTTACAACACCTCAAAAATTGCCCAAAGATGTGCAATTATTCAAAGAAAATGGAATTAAAACGATCTTGTTAACTATCGATGGGAATAATTATTTTAAAAAACGAAAACAAGCTCAGAAAGCACAATTTGAATGGATGAAACCTTGGATTGATGCTGCGAATGAAGCAGGCATTAATATAATAAGGGCAAATATGGGGCACTGTGGTTTCCATCTCGGCTATAAAAGACCATTGAGACAGTTTGAGGAGACTTTCCGACCAATCTTAGAATATTGTGAGGGTTTGGGGATAGCACATGTATTTGAAAATCATGGGGGATTATCTAGCAATGTTGATTTTCAGTTATTGGTGAAAAAGAGGTTTCCCTCTGAGAATATGGGATATTTATTGGATTGTGGGAATTATCGTCCAAAAAGTGACGTATATAAAAATATAGAACTACTAGGGGGAGCAATCAAGATTGTTCATGCGAAAATGTATGAATTTGATGAGAACAATATGGAGACAAGACTCGACTACGAAAAAATAATGCATAATTTGACCAAAATCGGCTTTAGTGGTTTCTTGTCAGTAGAATATGAAGGTAGTTTATCCGATCTGGATGGAATAGACAAAAGTATAAATTTACTTAGACAAACTATGCCCTAGTGAAGTATGAATAAAAATATGATTTAAAAACATAGGATCTTTTATCTTTCCTAAGATTATCTCAAAAAATAAGGTGAATTATTATCGAGGCTAGTGTTCTAAAAACATTAAGTGATGATTTGTTAATAAATTTAGCAGAAGTGTATGGTACTCCCCTATATGTTTATGATGGCGATCTTATCGTTAAACGTTATAAAGAACTCTTTGATTTCATTAAATGGTCTAATTTAAGAATATATTACGCAATGAAGGCAAACTATAACATTGCAATTTTACGCTTATTAAAAGAACACGATGCATACTTAGATACGGTTAGCCCTGCTGAGGTGAAATTGGCTTTAAAATTAGAATATTCTCCAGATCATCTATTATTTACGGCAAATAATCTAACCGAGGAAGAAATGGAAGAAGTACAAGCAACTGGGGTTCTTTTTAATATTGGATCTCTTTCGAGATTAAGAAAATATGCAAAAAAATATCCGAATTCAAAAGTATGTCTTAGGTTTAATCCCGATGTCGTAGCTGGGGCTCATGAAAAAATACAAACGGGCGGTAATCTGACGAAATTTGGGATTTTAATGCAAGATGTCCCCAAAGTGAAAGCGATTGTAAAAGAATTTGGGTTAAAAGTAATAGGATTGCATGAACATACGGGATCTGGGATTAAGAATACCGATAAAGTATTTCAGTCAATGAAAAACTTATTGAGTATTGCCAAGAAGGAAGATTTTCCTGATTTAAAATTTGTTGATTTCGGTGGTGGATTTAAAGTTCCTTATAATCCTACAGAACAACGGATAGATTATTTAAAATTCGGGAAAGGAATAACCCAGATCTTCTCAGCCTTCTGTGAAGAATACGGAAAGGAATTATATATGTGTTTTGAACCGGGTAAATATATCGTTGCCGAATCAGGATACTTAATAGTTCAAGTAAATACGCTGAAAAATAATCGTGGAAGACTAATTGCAGGAACAAACTCGGGGTTTCCACAATTAATACGTCCTATGTTTTATAATGCATACCATCACGTTCTGAATCTTTCAAATCCCTATGGAGACCCAAAAAGGTATGATTTATGTGGAAATATTTGTGAAACGGGCGACAGATTCGCAGAGGATAGAGAGATTCCAGAACTTCGCGAGGGGGACTATTTGGCAATTCAAAATGCAGGTGCTTATTGTTATTCGATGGGTGGAATATACAATTTACGTTCAATGCCTTCTGAGATACTTATAGCGGATGGTAAGCCCAAATTAGTTAGAAAAAGAATGTCTAATGAGGAATTAGTAGATTATATAATAGATGTGAGTGAATAATGGAGAAGATAATATGACTGTAATTGATGAATTTTCAGAAATGATACTTAAAATTAAAAATTCTTATGAAATTCCACCAATAAAAGATATTTTTCTACCAAGATATTATCCAAACGGTCAACCAAAACACGCAGAATTTATGGCGATGAGATTAGAAGGAGGAACCGTGGGTTTAAGTTTTATTCTTAATGACGAGATAGATGAAGATCAATATAATGAAATTCCTACAGAATCTTTATCAGGAAAAGATGCTATGGAATTAATTAATAAAGCACAAGGGGGCAAAGGCATAGATAAAATGCTTGGCTTGGCAGCGATAAATGCTATATGTCAAGAAATCATGAAAAAAGCAGATATTTCATTAGACTTTACAACCGATAGTCTAGGTTTAATCAATGTGGAATCCAATGATA
>WJKO01000567.1 GCA_014729055.1 Promethearchaeota archaeon
AGCTAGTGATACATAAAAATCAAAAAAAAAAGAAAAGGAGATTTGTATGGCAGAAGAAGAAGAAGAAGCTCAAACCATTAAAAAAGATAAGAGACTGCAGAAAGAAAAGGGGAGAATGAGCGCATCAATCGATCCAGTTATCTTACAGAGGGATAAACCCGCACTAAGGGAACAATCGGGGAGAGAAAGTGCAATAGTTGAACCTGTAATTTTACAAAGGAAAAAACAGACAGTAAGTAAAGAATCTGGTAGAGAAAGTGCATCAATTGATCCCGTAATATTGCAAACAGATAAACCTACACTTGAGGATAATCCCGGTTTTATGGATAGATTAAAGAATTTCTTTAGGAGATTAATAGGAAAAGACTAATGTTTATTCCGTATTCTCATTGCTTGTAAAAAATAAAAACTAATTTTTTGATTTTAAATATTTCATTCACTATTTTGGCTTTGCAAAGATTGCTTTTACTCTCGAATCAAGAAATTTTCGACTTGATGAAGAAAGAATTTGACAGACCGTATCTGCTCCCGCACCAGTACCCGCAACTGTTATAATGTTATCACCCAATGGAATAGCACCCGCATCAGCTGCCATTAGCATGATTTCTTGACATACTTTAATTCCATCGCAAAATACAATCCGTAAGACTTTAGCATATAACGCGAGAAAATCCCAATATCCAAATTTCTTTTGAAGAGCGCTATCGACTCCCGAAAAAGCCAAGGTTCCAGTAACGATATTGATCCCCTTAGACTTTAGTTCTTGCTGAGTTTTTTCGTCCATTTCCTGCGGTTTTTTTTCTTTAAACCCATAATTATGCGTAACAACCACGAGATTATATTCTTTCGGGTTAAAATAATCAAGCGCTTTTTTTGCGGTAAATCCACTCGTCGAAGCGATTACAATATTCTTGATATTGAGAATTTCAGCGTTTTTCTTTGCGATTTCTAATGATTTTTCCGTATTTTTCTTTCCTGCCTCATCAAAAAGTATGAAATCTAAACTCATTTTGTTCTACTTACTCCTTTTTTCCATTTTTGATTTAATTTAACTCATTTTTATTTTTATTTTTTCTTACTCAGACTCGTTACTTAAATTCATCCTCTAATCTTTCTATTTTCTTTTTAATAAGATATTCCAGTTCCCGTAATTCTTGCATTACTTTTTTTGGGATGTCGTTTTTTCTTGGTCCTTGTTGTCCCTTTGCGGTTATTTCTTTTTCAATATCTTCTCGACTAAGTTCATGCGACATCACCCCATCCTTAATATAAAACAGTCTATCTGCTATTTCTTTCAGATCTAAGTCATGCGTAACGATTACAATTATTTTCTCTGGATAATTCTTGATAATTTCTCGTAGTAGTGTTAATATATTGTTTTTTGAACTCGTATCCAATTCACCAGTTGGTTCATCACATAAAAGTATATCCGGATTATTAGCAAGTGCTGCCGCAACTGCCACTCTTTGTTGTTCTCCTCCCGATAATTCATCTGGTTTATGTTCACCCCGTTCAGTCAATCCCACCATATCTAATAATTCATCGATACGTTTTTTTCGTTTACTCTTTGGCTTGTCAGCTAATAATAGAGGTAGACCAATATTTTCAGATGCGTTTAGTTCTGGAATTAAATTCATAAACTGAAAGACGTAACCTACTTTATCTCTTCTAAATTTCTCTAATTGTTTATCGGAGTATTCACATATATTTTTGTTATGGACAATGATTTTCCCCGATGTCGGGCGGTCTAATCCCCCGATCAAGTTTAATAGCGTAGTTTTTCCACAACCACTAGGTCCCATGACAACTGTTATCTCTCCGGGGTTAAATACGCAACTCAAACTTCTGAGAGCAACAACCTCGATCTTACCTCGTTTATAGATTTTTATTATTGAATCAACCGTTATTTTGTGATCAGAACGATTGCGTTCCAGTTTATCTTTGTTTTTTTTACTCATAAGATCCTTCTCCATGCTTTTTACTTATCATTATTTTCTTCTTCACTCGGGAAGTTCTTTGTTACCGAATTTATGTAATTCTAAATAACTCACTTATTCGAGTTATATCTGATTTTTTAGATACAATATACGTTGCAAAATAAATTGCAGCTATGAAAATTACGATTGCAAGCGCCAATTCGCCCAACAAGAGTAAAATAGGCGCGTTGAATGCTCTAGGAATCGATATTGTCTCAAATATGATTTGTCCTATTGCGTTGTTTAATGCATATGCAGATATTAAACTGACTAAGCTGATAAGAGCCCCTAAACTAAGAAAAACTGCTCCCTCGCTTACTTGTGTCTTAAATATAAGCTTTTTATCTATTCCTCGGGCTCTTAGCAATCCAAAGTCTAAGCTTTTCTCTTCAATTGATATATACATGATAACCCCAACACCAATTGTCACTAAAGATAGTAAATATATCTTCTCAATGTCGAGAAAATTGATCAAAGATATAACGTACGAATTGAGATACGTTCCATGACTATATTGAGAATAACAATAAATTGTAGTGTCATAGTTTGTCAACACAGTTTGTAATTTGTTATTCAATGCGATTATCTCTTCGGGGTTTAAATCTTCTGATGATTCATCTTCTCGGAAATATTCAACCAACCAGTAATAATAATATATTTCGATATCTTCGGTTATATCTTGTTCTTTTGAACAGATAAAGACAAAAGGATCCCATTCACGAGATCTTGTAGGCACACCCGGCAATACAGAGTAGGATCCGACAATCTCAAGATGTTGTACGACCAATTCCTGGTTTGTTTTATTGGAATATTCTATGTATAGCGAATCGCCAATCATATAAGATTTTTCTTCCAAAAATGTATTTGAAACTAATGTCGCATTTTCTATCGTTTGCAACTTATTAAATACATCTACCGCACTTCCACCTTTGATATATTCATCTAGATTTTTTATATTACTGGTGTAATTAATCGGATCTAAAAATAACATCTGATAGTAATTCGATATGTAGGAATTAGAATACGAGATGTATGAGTTACCCTCCTCCTCCCCATAAAGTGTGATTTGTCCCCCAGTTTCCAGTATAGTGATTTCAGAAACATTCAAGCTCTCTTGATTCTTGATATATTCTGCGTAATGCCAGATTCCATTATTAGTAAGATTGGTGTCTTGATAATAATGAGCGCCTACTCTAAACTTCGAATCTTCGCCATTATATATTCTATACATTTGCTCTTCAAATAATGTTTGGCTTTTCGTGAGAGAATCACTGATAATTAGAAAGCTTAACCCCATAGCGATTATAAAAATTAATCGCGTTGATCTTGCTCTATTTCGAATAATACTTCGTGAAACAAAAAAATCAGTCTTCTTATTAAAGATTGATACAAATTTCGAGACAAGATTTGAAAAAAATGGCAATGATATATTGCAGATAAGCTTAACCACTACATATGTGAATATAAACGGGACAATCGGCATTAATGCCATAATTACAGGCATTAATATAGTAAAAAATATCTGCAATGTGTTAGGAAGGTTTGCGATATACGATTGTTTAAACCAAATTGAAAATATTATCGTGAACACGGACAATAACAACAATCCCCAATCTATTTTTGAAAATTTTGTACGCGTCTGCGTTCCTATATTATATTTCTGTAATGCTTCGGTGGTAGAGAGTTTTGAAAAATTCCTAATTGGAGTTAAAGAAGAAAACACCGAAAGAACGGTTCCTATCCCGATACCGAGTAGATAGGATGTCACATTTGATATATTTAAGCTTGAATATATAGAAAGAAGACTTATATTGTTATATTGTGGGAAGATGCTCAATATCGAACCTGCGCTTAAAAAGCCCACTAAAATACCCAATAACCCACCAGAGATCCCTAAAAATATAGCCTCAAGATAGAATACCGCTTTTACCTCTTTATTTGATGCCGAACGGCATTTTAGAAGCCCAATCTCTCGCCGTCGACCATGAAGAACTATGAAATAATTTGTTCGGATTAAATATCCCCCCATAATTATTACAGGTAACGATACAGCAAAAATCAAGAGTTTATATTCCATGATAATTTCATTTACGGATTCAAGAATAAATTGACCTCTATTGAAAACAGAAAAACTATAGTAAAAATCTGAGTATTCGATATCTCGCTCAAAACGTTGAAAAAAAGATTCTATTTTTTGTGGATTTAGAAAATCATATTCTGAATGGTCCATAATAACTCCTATCATCCAGATCTCATCCAAATAGTACAAATTCGCTGTGGTATTAACAAGTTCCGTGTAAATCAAGTGCCCCATTTCTGCACTGGTGAGCACATAATATTCATCATCCCGAATATATTGTTGCGTGCTGAATAGTGATTCAAATAACGTGTGTTCACTTACATTGAAGAATCCCACTACGGTTAGGTTTTCTGCTGAATATGTTGCATTTTTCCAGCTTATAGGCGTTTGTGAGAAATCATATTCTCGATAAAAATGTCCCATGGTTATGTTATCATCAATTTCAATCTCCAATTCATAAGCCATTTTGCTATTTATGTATATTTCTCGCTTATTCAAATCCGTAGAAATTTGAAAATCGTTTGCTGGGTAAAACGAGATAATATCCTCTAATATCTCTAAATTCAAGATATTTTGATCAATTCCGAATAAATAGGTTTCTTCAAAAAGCGAGGATTTGTAATTATTCTCCTCATAGAATGTCCAATTAATAGATCCACCGCTTTTATTATAACAGCTGCTCCCGAAGTCATGGATTGTTGATGCATATATTTCTTCTACTTCGGAGTAGTTGTTTGTTATAGGGCTAATTTTTTCCTTTATCTTTGTGAAATTTCCATCAATGTCTTTATCACTACTTATTTCAAAATCACAGAGAATTGTATCGAATTCCTCTTCAAACATCTTTGTTCCAAGGCTATCTGATGCAATGTTAATACCAGTAATCAAACTAGTAGAAATGACGATACCTACAAGTATCATTATTGTTCTTCGCTTGTTTCTCCATAATATTCGTGATAGATAATTGAAGATAAAACGCATTAAGAAAGAATTGAATTCTAAACTAAATAAATTATTAGGCGTAAATCTTATATTTTCTTTCAATTAAATACAATATGATAGAAACATATAGAAGCTAGTGACAAAATTATGAGTATTGATGATAAAGAAATAGTAAAGATTTTTTTAAACTGGGTAAAAGATGGTGGATTAGCTGGTTGGATTGAGGCTTATATGGAAGATGAAGCAAAATTAAAAGAAATATCGGAAGTCTATACCAAATTAAGGCAGATTTTTAATGTATAAAGGTTTTCCAAGGGTATAATCATTTATAGTTTGCGATATATTCGAGATATTACAAATTGCTTGAATTTTAGAAACGAGTTCTTTACAAAGTATTCTCCATAATCTATGAGTAGTGTTTTCTTGATGAAATTTGATACCGCTATGGCTAAAAAGAGTTTTATGGTAATAGACAAAGATCGACTTCATAAAAAAAAGGATTTTTATAACGTTATTTTGTTTAAGGTTGAAGAAGATAATTTCTTTGAGGGTATTCTGCGCTATATTCAAAATCCAATTTTTCGGGGAATGGTAGAATTAGACTATATCAATACGTCTGGCGGAGATAGCAAATTAGAACCCTTTAGATTTTGGAAGAGAACACATCCACCAAATAAACGAGACTTAAAATATGAC
>WJKO01000568.1 GCA_014729055.1 Promethearchaeota archaeon
GCTTCATGTTCTGGATAAAAATCGACAGTGGTTTAATATATTCCTCAAGATTTAATTTGGCCTTATGTGTGACAAGATTAGGTACTTTTGCGCTATATTTGAAAAATTTTGGAGCTTTTTTTGCCCAAGCTTTAGCCACCTTTATTGATGGAATTTGATAAAAAGTAGAATTAATTTCACTCGTATAAAAAAACCGAGAATAATACTCGAACATCTGGGATTTAGGTATCGTTTTCGGATAAACTACATTATTCCATTCAGGATAACTCCAACCAGATGTTCCAATATAGATTCCTTTAGGATCTTTTATATCTTGCATATATGTATAGATGTTCTTTGGTTATAAAAAACTAATTTAAAGAATAGCAAAAACTAATTTTTTCTTAAAGAGTAAAGCTATGTTTAAAGAACTGAAATACATTAATAGAAATATGGAAGGTAGCGAAGATCCCATCATTGATGAAAAAGGTGAACTAGTAAAAGGGCTCTTGGATCGATGTGAGACTACAAATCTTCCCACGGTATACAAAAAAATTATTAGTAAATCACAAGGTATCGCTAGCCTTGAAAAACTGTTATCTATCAATAGTTACTTCACAATAGAAAACATAACCAATGATTTGAAAAAAATAGATGACATCATTCTCTTGGGTATCTTTCCTTTTGTATTGCAAAACAAGGCTGAGAAAAAAGCGATTTATAACTACTCTAAAGAGAATTATCATAAAAAAAACCCTTTTGAGCCATCATATTATATACTAGATAAAATAGGATTGAGAAACTTAATAAGGGCATATTGGCGAGAAAATATCATACCAAAAAAAGTCAGCTTGAATAAGCTTGAAAAAAAACTACGGATTCAAAGTAAAATATCCGATAAATTCAGAAATATGTTGAAAAATATAATTAAGGATATTGAAATCTACGCAGTTCTTGAAAAAGATCAGAATTCAAATGAAATTATTCTGAGGTATACGGGAAAACTTCTACATCCTTCAAATCGTAGGCTTTTATATGAATTAATATTAGCCATTATAAGTGGAATCATTTTAATTATCATCATGTTTTGTATTGTATCTCCAATTTGGAACCAATTTTAAAAATAAACAATAGATAACATATGAATAACGAGGTTTTACAATGAAATTTATTTTTTTAGGAATGGGTGCGATAGGGAGTCTTTTTGCAGCTAAATTATATAACGCGGGTTATAATGTTGCTGGGCTATGTCGTGGATCCCACTATGAGCGTATCGTTGATGAAGGTTTAGTTTTTGAAGATCTAAACGGGTACTGCACAAATATTGAGTGTAGCAGGCAATTTCAATTATTCAATGATCTTGATTCTGCTTATACTGTTTTTGAAGATATTACGAAAGATGATTGGATTATCATAACATCTAAGGCTTATAGCGTGTCTAATATTGTAAATAATTATCAAACTCTTATTAAAAAACAAGATTTTATCATGCTATTACAAAATGGAATTGGAAATGAAGGCATTGTTAAAAAAACTCTTCCATATTGTACAGTTTTTCGGGCAACTACTACAAATGGAGCTTTTTTAAAGCAACCAGGATATATCAAACACACTGGCCAGGGATTTACGAAAATAGGATACCCGGGAATAAATAATCGCTATAAGTCAGACATGGCAGTCAGTGGTAGAGATAAAACTAAATTATTGATACAAAGCTTTTCAAATGCCGATTTAAATCCAGAGTATGTAGAAGATATAGATTCTATTCTATGGGAAAAGATATTTATCAATGTTGGCATAAATGCATTAGCAGCTACAAGGGGTCTTAAAAATGGGGAATTACTAGAACATTCTGAAACAAAGAATATAATGAAAAAGGCAATTAAAGAAGCATGGAATGTTGCTAAAGCTAAAAATGTTGAAATTAAGGAAGATCCAGAATATTATATCAATCTTACATTTGATGTAGCAAAGAAGACAGCACATAATAAGAATTCGATGTTACAAGATCTTATGAGAAATAAACCAACGGAGATAAATTTCATAAATGGAAAGATCGTCGAATACGGGCATAAAATGAACGTATATGTAGAAATGAATGAAAAACTAACCCAAAAAATTAAGAAAATGGAGCAAGAAAACAAATCTTAATGAATTAAATATTCTATTTTTGTTCCTCTTGATTTATGTAATATATTAACCATTGGCTTAAAGCATAGAATATAGGTTCTATATTGACATCGCTCTTGGAACTACACCAAACATTTTGGATACATTTAGCATCTTCTGCATATTTATCTGCTATACCTAATTCTACTTCATGATTTGGTAAATCATATTTTGTTCCAACAAGAATTACGGGAATCATGCCAGCATTCTTTCTTATAATCCGGAGCCACTCAGGTATCCCTGCGAACGTGTCATAATCCGTTATGTCATAACACACTAATGCGCCAGTCGCACCTTTACAATATGGTCCTAATACAAATCTAAATCGCTCTTCTCCAGCGAAATCCCACAACTGGAGCTTAACTGTTTCTCCCGTATCAAGATCTACTTTTTTCATAGAGAAATCCGCCCCGATGGTCATTTTATGGTCTTCTATAAAGGTTCCAGTGCAATATCTCTGAATTAATGCGGTTTTTCCAACGCCGCCTTGTCCAGCTACAATAACTTTGAATACATATGATTCTGACATGTTAAAAACTCCAAATGAGAAATCTGATGATATTAAATATCAATCTGAATTTTGTTTGTAAATTCTATAATTATGTTTTAAAGAATTATCTATTTGAAATTATCTATAGAAAATATCCTCAAATGATCTTTTTAAATCGCTCTTCTTAAAGCAGCAAGACAGACAATTTCGCAATAATCTAAAATTTGTTCACATACATCGAGGATAATTTGAAAGCTTAGTAATTTTGGTTCACAACCGTCGATTGTTTGTTCCTCAACATCTACTTTATTCTCGATTTCGCGTTTATGTTGCTTTTGTTTCTTAATTTTTTTAATTATTGATATTGCTTTGGAGGTTTCTTTAAATAAGAATGAATCAATTGAATCTTTTATTGACTCCAGAATATCGCTAAAGTATCCCTCTATACCAAATGTATCTTGAGGGATATCATGTTTCTTAATAGTCTCGATCATTATTCTTATGGAGTCAGCAATCTTAAAAACGCTATTAACGTAGAACGAGAAGTCTAATACATCTTGTAGTGTTAATTCCATTTTAGTTAATATTGCAGGGTGTAGCAAAGCTCTTCTTTGCTCTCGGGTAATCCTGTAATGATACTTTCTTATATTCTCCAATTCAACAGTTCCTAATTCTTCATTAAGTTGTTTAGGTTCAATTATACTTTGCAATAGCATTTTTGCTAATTCAATTGTAAGATTACTGATCATTTTTACTAGACTATTTACATTAGAGGATTCAACTGATAATACGTTCTTAATAGTGATTTCATTGGGGGTTACTCCAAATATTTCTAATCCCATCAATGGTTCTATTATATCACCAATATTAAGACGTATATCGCTTTGAAACTCCTTTTTAGTGGTAAGTTTGATTATATCCCAACCATCCAAGTACTTGGTCATTATCCTTAATCGTATATTTTCAACGTCATCGGGATCTTTAATCTCTACGCTGGTTTCCATATCAGTTTTATTCATGTCAAGATCTTGAGGAATTATTGTTAAAGTTCCATTTTGGTTCTGCTGTATCTTTACGACTTGATTAGCATTAAGATTATTTTGTTTTATCCATTTTCTGGGTAAACTTATGATTAATGTATTACTAGAACCCCATTTTATTAATTTTCGAGTAGATCCCATGTTTAAGAGATTATTATTCAAAGATTTATATTTTTTGATCTTTAAAAAATAATTAAAATGGAGAAATTTTCGTTATTTTCGCCTATCATCTATCGTCAACTAGAATTGATTTTTTAATTTTTGATAAAGAGGACAATGGGTGATGCAGTTTCTACAATGTATACATTCTCTGGATCTTTCAGGGCTTATAATAGGATATGAGTTCTGTTCACTATCCTCGATAATCTTTATCAGCCCTCTTGTACAAGCCGTGACGCAAACACCACATTTCGTGCAAAAATGTGATTTTGCGATTATTGTCATTATGTCATCAAATAATCGTGCATAGTTGGAATCTTTATTTTTAAACTCAAAGAAAAATGTGCCATCATTGTTTATATTAATTAAATTTTCTGCAACATTTGCGGTGATTATCTCTAAATTATCTATCAATCTTGACTTATCAGCAATTACAGGAATTATCGATCTAATCTTATTGAGATCAACTGGTATGTTTACAATTCCCTCAATCGAATATTTTCCATACCCACATGATGAGAATCCTTTTGTAATTTTTATATTAAGGGAATGTGTATCCTCGCCGTTAATAGAAACATAATCTATGTTCCGTTTCTTTAATTCCTTTGCCCATAATGGGCTAATTTGTTTAAATCTCCAAAAACCATACTTTATCCATTCTTTGGATTTGTTATACTCCACTGCATATTTTTTTAGCCATTTATCCCACTTATCCATCAAATCTGGATGTATTTCTCTCACTAAATTTAGAGTAGCAAGAGAAGAGGCAGGGCACAAATAACATCCCAATCTCTCAAATCCCTTAAAATATAGAGAAGTAATAGGAATATCAACCTCATTTTGATCTATGACATGAGGATAATAAAGAAGATATAACCATACTTCCAAAGCGCACCAATTCTTGATCGGTATGGCAGCAATTTGTAAAGGAATAAACGAATTAACGTAAACCATTTTTTCTTCGGATCTTGAGAAACTCTCGTAGCGTCTTTGACCAAGAAAAGACAGCACCTTATTACCATTGTCTAATTTCTCGATAATATGAGATACATTTTGCGCTTTTAATGTATGACAGCAAAACCTAAAATCTCTTGAGGGTGGACCGAATTCTTCGATTAATTTCCAGAAGGTATCACCTGCTGGTTCTATTCTTAATTTATCCTCCATGCCTAGTATCCTAGCGATCTTTCTTGTATTATTCATTATTTCTGGTAGTTCTAATCCTGTATCAGCAAAAATTATGGAAAAGTTTGGACCAACAACACTATATACAAGCAATAGAACTGTTAAACTATCCTTACCACCTGAAAATGCTACACATATTTTTTTCTTTTTATAAAGAGATATTTGCTTTCCAATAAAGTTTTGGGCTTCTTCAACTATTTTTAATAGATAATTTTCATTTATTTTATAAACAGCTTTCCAATCAAGATGGGAAGATTCTTTTCTTGCTCTTAAAACTGATTTTACTGCATTATCGTCTTTATAAGAATTATTAATATTTCTTTTAATATTCCGTGCGATTTGTCCGTAATTTTCAGCAATTATTTCAGATATTTGAGTCCCATCAATTGACGCAATTGCTGTCGTTACATACTTATTCTTATAGACAATAATACAATGATCACGAATCTTAATATCCAGATCATAAGAAATAACACCAGGTGCTAGAATACTTTTCCCATCGAGAATAAAAGGTAAGGCCTCTTCATTTATTTCAATTTTTTTCTTTAGTTCTATGTTTTCTTCTTTAGAATAATAATATAATAGTTTAGCGGCTATTCTTTTTGGTTTGAAATAGTATTTTTCTTGAAAGGGATTATAACCAATTATGCCATAAATCTTTCCATCAGCAATAATTTCTTCAGTTAAATCCAAGCCAGGCATCTTATTAATGATGTATATTCTTCCTTTTGGTAGAAGGAAATGTCCAAGGTTTGTGCCGTATTCCTTATCTATTATCTCCCTAATATTATCCATTTCTTCTTTAAATGCGGGTCTAATATCTCCTGGTGGTGTAACCTTAACTTTTTTTGTCGTATTTCCGCATTTCGGACATTGCTTAGATTCTAAAATAGGTAATTTGCAATTATTACACCATTTTAATTTTATTTTACCCAAGTAAGGTATTTTTCTAGATCTCTGGCTTTTTCTCCCCATACAAACCCGAATAATTTACTATTAAATTAATTTTTTTCGGGAAATTATATCTGATTATATCTTCGATATAAAAATATCTTAAATATCGGCAGATTATATCTTAAATAACAAAAGACAAGATGAAATATAATGAATTACATCAACATCAATGATCCAATTTCTGGTTTTATATTTATTCCCAAGGATCTAGTCACATTAATAGACTCAAACGAAATTCAAAGATTAAGAAGAATAAAACAGTTATCAGGTGCAGAATATGTATATCCAGGAGCTAATCATACCAGATTCGAGCATAGTATTGGTGTAATGTCAAATGTGCAAAATCTATTAGATTTGCTTGAGAAAAATGAAAATTTGAAAATAGATTCTCAATATCGAAAATCTGCCGTCGTAGCGGGTTTAACCCACGATTTAGGGCATGGCCCCTTTAGTCATAATTTCGAGGACATTCTGGTAAAAAAATCAGGAAAGGATCATGAAGATTTCACAAGAATGATAATTTTAAATAGTGGGATCGGAGATAAAATAGAAAAATTAGGATTAGATAAACATATTGTTGCTGATTTAGCGGTTGGTCGTTATAATAAAGACGACTATTTATATTTAGATCAAATGATTGCTGGTGCCATTGATTGTGACCAAATGGATTATCTGGTCCGAGATTCCTATCACTGCGGAACTAATATCTCACCAGTTATCAGAAAACGTATAATGACATTAGCAGGTATTACACCGAGTATGGACTTAGGATATAATATCAAGGGAATAGCCACATTAGAGAGTTTTCTATTAGCTAGGTTAAATGCATTCCGGACAATTTATTTTCATAAAACCAGCAGAGCAGTGCAACTAATGTTGGGAAAGGCAATAAAGGAATATAATAAGGAGATGAATGCATTTGATTTTACTAATGCTGAAGAATATCTACGCTGGGACGATATTTCCCTTTATAATGAACTACTCCACTGCAATAAATCAAAAGAAATTATGAAAAAAATAAGAAGAAGGGATTTAATTAAATGTGCTTATGAAAAGCCAAACAAAATAAGTAAAGGAGAGGAGAAACCGAAAATGGGAAACCCTAAAAAGATACGGCAAGATATAGCAGATAAATCTAACTTATACATTGAAGATATCTATATTGATTTCCCGATGATGACCAGTGTTCCATACCAGCATTCGACCAGTCTAAAACAAACATTAATACCTGTATTCACCATCGATAACCACGGAAACAAGATTATGGAAGAAATTGAAAAGAAAAGTTTATTTTTTGACCAAATTAAAGGATATTATAATTTAGTAAGAGTATATTGCGATAAAAAATACCGAGATATAGTGAAAAAAACGGCTAAACAAGTACTATTTGGATTAACTCTTGACGAATTTTGGTAAATTAATGCTTGTGAAAAACTCGTGATCTTAAGCGATATATGCTTCAAAAACCGAAATAATTTTTAAAGCTAAGAAAAGATTTTAATTCACGAATTTGATTAAACTAGTTGTAGCAACAAAAAACAATAGGTGAAAAAAATACCAAAAAACCCAATTCTAAATATCTGTCCAAAATGCGGTTTACCGATGGATCTCTGTGTTTGTGAAAGTTTAAACCAAGAGGATCAACGGATTACTATTTCTCAAGAGTCTCGTAAATGGGGTCGTGTAGTGACTGTAGTAACCTTTAATAGTGAGGTAGAAAACTTAAAAAAGTTACTCAAGAAAGCAAAAACTTATTGCGCTTCAGGTGGTACTACAAGAGAAAATGCTATTGAGATTCAAGGGGATCATAGAATAAAATTGAAGAAATTTTTGATAAAACAAGGATTTCCAGAAGAGAATATTGAAATTGCAAGACGCAGATAGAACTAGTATTTAATAACTTCAAAATACAAAAATAAAGTATTCTAATTCTTTTTTATATAAAATTTAATCGAACAAACTTATGAAGATGGTGTTATGCAGAAAGTCCAACGAGATATAACATTTGAAATAAAATTCGTACCAAGCGATAATTTTAATGAAAAGAAGATGAAATTAACGTTTTTTGGATTAAATCCTACATATTCGAAGATCGAAAAAAATCCGATCCCCCAGCTAGAAAAAAAGATCGAAAAAAATCCTAGTTATTTTTCGCTTTCTAACATTACTGAAGTATGGTCTCCGTCAGCAGAAGTCAAACTATCTAATTATAAGTCCTTTTATGTTATGTTATTCCAAAAAATTAAAGATAATGGAGAATTAGAGGCTCGAAAAGGTATGTTATTTGGAATTAATGCGGATCAAGAAAGGGAGATAATGGCAGTGTGGCCTTATACGCTTTATCAAAATATCAACGAAGACAAGGATAAATTATTGAATGACTTTAATAGTTTGATTAATCCCGAAGAAAATTTCTCCGAATTGTTGCTTCTAAAATTGAAATAGAAAAATTTTAAAATTTTAATTAATTTTTTGTATTAGGGATATAAATTGACAACATACGTATGTGCAAAAAAGGAATGTCGAAAAGAAATAGATGAACAAAAACTGGCATCACTACCA
>WJKO01000569.1 GCA_014729055.1 Promethearchaeota archaeon
ATGTTCCACCAAGCGTTATATTGATACCTAGATTTTTTCCCTCGTTAAAAAATAATTTATTCATCTCAGGACAAAAGGGATCTGCTTGTGAAATGTGACATACTTGCCCCCCTTCATAAAACGTCGCTGGACGGCTTCGAGTTCGATCGATATATTGGTCAATAATAAGAAAATCACTCTTATCATATTCTTTCTTTAAACTACCCACAGCACTTGGTGAGAATATCCGTTTTACACCTAAAGACTTTAAAGCCCAGATATTTGCTCGACTATTTAAATTGTGTGGTGGGATGACATGACCAGCCCCGTGTCGAGGTAAAAATGCAATCTTACGATCTTTAAATTCACCTATAGAAATTAAATCAGAGGGCGCACCATAAGGAGTATAGACTTTTATCTTCTTCTCATTTTCGAGAGCAAGATCGGATCCAGTCCCGCCAATAATTCCAATTTCTACATCATCTATTTCTGCCATAATAAATACCACATTTTTTTTTATATAAAAGATTGTTTAATTAAATATAGATTTCATTTTAAAAAAAAATATCTAAAAAATTATAGAAAAAAATAGGCAAAATCTCTAATAACTTGCTTCGTTATATCAGAATATATTTAGAACAACAAGAATTTTTGTGATCTAACTTGGTAAAAGTATCATTTTTGGGAGCTTGTCGGGAAGTTGGACGATCCGCGGTGTTAGTGGAATCTGAGAAAACAGATGATAGAATCTTATTGGATTATGGAATAAAAATGGAAAAAGAAGCAGAAAACTTTCCAGATCATGTCAGCGGTCGCGATTTAACAGCAATTGTTGTTACACA
Organism: Promethearchaeota archaeon; assembly: GCA_014729055.1. Lineage (GTDB taxonomy): Archaea > Asgardarchaeota > Lokiarchaeia > Sigyniarchaeales > Promethearchaeaceae > WJKO01. The sequence goes on from WJKO01000569.1 coordinate 822, forward strand.
TTCACATATAGATCACGTCGGAGGAGTCCCCATCTTCTATATTTCAGGTCATGTTCCTCTTTACTTGACCAAAATCACTCTTGACGTTAGTGAAGTATTGCTACGCGACATGATGCATATTTCTAGCTTTTATCTGCCTTTTGAAAAACGCGAAATTCATAAAATGCGAACATATGCTGAATATTTAAAATATAATAATAAAGTGAAAGTGGGTCAAAACTCTTACATTACTCTATTGAATGCCGGACATATTCCGGGCTCAGCAATGGTATTAGTGGAAGTAGATAACAAGAAAATTCTCTATACGGGTGATATGAACGCAATACCAACACAACTTATGAATCCTGCAGTTCCACCAGCAGATAATATTGATCTGCTAATTACAGAGAGTACATACGGTATTAAAGAGCATAAACCAAGAGAAGAAGTTGAAAAATCATTTATTAATAAGATAATAAGTATTGCAGATAATGATGGAAGAGTGCTAGTGCCCGCTTTTGGTGTTTCGCGATCACAAGAGATTCTAATGATATTAAATAAATACAATGTCAAGTATCCAATCGTCGTCGATGGAATGGCGCGAAAGATTGCGAAGATCTATAAATCTCACAATGATGGGTTTGTCTTCAGATCTTGGTCTGAAATGATAGCAGCATTCAACCAGAGCCATTTTATAAAACAAAGAAATAGATTTCACGAAAGAAAGAGAGCAAGAAATACAAACGGTATAATTGTTGCACCCTCAGGTATGTTGAAAGGAGGCACTGCCAGAATGTATGCTGAGTCGATGATTAACGACCCTAATGCAGCAATTATTTTGGTATCCTATCAGATTGAAAATAGCCCCGGTGAGATCTTGTTAAATGAAGGTAAATATATGTTATATCGGAAGAACCAACCGAAAAAAGCAGATGTAGAATGTGATATAGATTTTTATGATTTTTCAAGCCACTCTGGAATGAATGAGCTAGTCGACTTTGCAAAGAAATGTAACTTTACGGACAAGGATAAAAGAATCTTCACGGTTCATGGTGAAGAGGAAAGTGCAACGGGTTTAGCTAAAAACCTCAAATCGTTAGACTTTTCAGCTACCGCAGCCAAACAATCCGAAACATACAAAATATAAATCCAATAAATAAAAAAAAAATCGTGGACTATTCAAAATGAACAAATTTAGAAATATTATGAATAAGCGTACTGTTTTTCAGATCAAATCCAGACTAGTCGCTACGAGCCTATGGGGAATCTTTGAAACAACACTACTTACCATTATTGGCTGGATAGATCGCTGGATATGGCCGAATTTTCACAGCAGATTTATGAGAATTATGCATGGACATTTTGGAAGCATTGTGATTCCATCAGAAATTCAATTAGAACGCTCTCATGATAAGAGATCTTGGCAGAACAGAACTGAAATAGAAGAATTCAAGATCAATAAAGATAGGATCAAAGATCAAACGGTCTTGAAGAAAGGAGATGTTCTAATACTGCCAAACGAGGAACTCCTCAATTTACTAATGCGTTCAAACATGAGAGTCACTGTCGGTGATTGTTTCTGCCGAACCTATGCTAAAAAACACGGAAAAAAATGTAAACTTGATGCACCTATAAAGACTTGTATGACGTTTTACTTACCCCAATCTCTTGAAGATATCCTAACAGGCGAGCCAAGACCAAAACTCATAAAGAAAAAAGAAGAACTATATAAAAAAATTAAGAAATGGGAAAAGATAGGACTTGTCCATCAAGTTATTTGGTTTCAGCAGAATAGTACCTATGTTGTCTGCAATTGTTGTCCTTGCTGTTGCGAAGTGCTTGGTCCGCATTTTGAATCAATTGAGCAAATTAAATACCATGAAAGGAAAATAATCGAATTTGAGAAGCTGCAATCGAAAATTGAAAATCAGAATAGAAGTCCAAAAAAAGTTCTAAGTCAAACGGAACTCAAAGAATACAACAAACTCAAGAAAAATATTAAATATCACGAGAGATCAGCACAGCTAGAACCTACACCTGTTGTAGTTAAAAGTGCTTTCATAAGTAAAAATATTGACAGCACTAAATGTACAAACTGCGGTAAATGTGAGGAACGATGCTATTTTGGTGCCAGAAGAATAGTGCACGGGCAAATGCATTACGAACCAGATTTGTGTACTGGGTGCGGACTTTGTGTTTCAACTTGTCCAACTGAAAATATTATTTTAGAACGACGAAAAATCATCAAAAATATGAATAAAAATGGCAAGGGAATTAAACATATCCATCCGCATGGGAAAATACATCACATTCACAATTCTAAAAAATTATAATCTTCAAAAACAATGTATAAACAAAACTTAGCGAAAAAGTAGGTAGAAAAATGTCAGATAAAATTGAAATGGTGTCTTCTGTATGGA
>WJKO01000570.1 GCA_014729055.1 Promethearchaeota archaeon
ATCATGAATTGACAATTTGATACATTTTTTTGTAATTTACAAGCAAGTTCTTGAGCAAAACAATGTTTATTTGTCATTCGCTCAACGATTCCGGCGAACACACCGGCCTCAAATGAGCAGAAGGGAGATTCTGACTGAAATTCGTCAGGAAAATCACGACAAGAGTTACAATTATCCAATGTAAAGGTAATATGATCTGGGCTACTTTCATCCAAAATAAATTTTCCCAGATTGTATTCCTCGGAAATCCGAACTAGATTTTTGATTATTTCATCCTGATCTTGGATTACATTCACATCAAATTTTGAACCTAGCTCATGTCCAACGAAATAAAATATCGCTTCTAATTGGCTTCCAAGAGCGAATAATGCTCCTATCTTGATATTTCCTATATCCTCTCCTTGTTTTAAGCCTTTCTTCATTTTTGAAAGCATATATTCTAATAAAATCCGATCCATTCAAATTTCCTCCATTAATTTTTTATATTCATCCTTATGATATTTTTACTGATGAAAGGAATCCTTGCAATATTGCATCGACAAGATCTTCTTCGTCAATATTAGTCGATAGTCTCTTATCACCAACAATAATTGTAGGAACACTTAGTATATTCTTTTTTTTTGTTAAATCCAGATTTTCCGCTTTCGATATATCTATTTTTGTTATATTGAGTTTATTACCAAACATACTGAGATTTATTTTACTTAATTTCTTTTCTACGCTTTTACACGGAGCACAGTAAACTGATGTGAAAAATAAAATCTCGGGATACAATCGAAGCCACGACCATGGATATAGTATTCTTTAACATTCGTTTTTAATAGATTTTCTCATTCTAAACTTTAGCTTTATGCACTTTTTATCTTCAATGCTTTTTCAACTAGAATTTCGATTATTCTATTGAAGGCATCCGTTACGTGTTCACCTGTTTTAGCGGAAGTTTTATAATACCCCAGAAAATTGTATTTTTCAACAATCTCATTCACTTTCCCCCCAAGCGCATCCGTATCATCAACTAAATCCAGCTTATTGCCAAATAATATTGTAGGTAGTTCTCCGCAATACTTCTTAAGGTCTTCATACCATTCTACAACAGAAACTAAGGTCTCTGGACGTGTGAGATCGAAAACTATTACAGCACCCTTAGCTCCATTAAAAAATGTAGGTCTCATAAAAGAAAACTCTTTCTGACCCGCAATATCCCAAAAGAACAGCCGGGTTCTAATATCATTATTTTCTCCTAAAACCCGCTGATATCGACTGAATTGCGCACCTAAAGTCTTAATATATTCCTTATTAAAAGATCCTGACGTATACCTACGAATTAATGAGGTTTTACCAACGGCACCATCGCCGACTGCGACAATCTTGTGTATAAAATCGTGCTTATAACCACTTTTTGAATTATTTTCCGACATAATCTGAATCACTTAGAATAATTAATTAATTGAATTTTGTTTCTTTTGGTTATAATCTTTTGGTTATATCATCAAAAATATCAATATATTTTAAAAAATTGATTAGAAATGAAATTAGAATTCTTTTTTCAATTAATTCATCATATTATTTAACGAAAAACAAAAAAACACAAAAAGAAGGAATCAATAAAAACAACCCAAAAAAAAGAACAAATATATACGATTAGAATAAAGAAAAAACCGATGAAAAAATGAGCTATATCCCAAAATATATTTTAAAAAGAATGCTCCCAAAAGACGGCATTGTCAGAGTACCCGACGGAATTGAACTTAATCTCATTAATGTGCTAAGCCCATTAAGTATAGATGAGATACCAGAGGATTATCTTGAATATTTAGACTATTTAAAAGTGCTAATTGACGGAGAACCTATTTCAAACGATGTTAAAGTCGGCATTGAAATTAAATTTGAAGGAGAGATCTATGGAAAAGATAATTTAAAGGATGCTATTGGCAAAACGATACCGGTTGGGGGTAAATTAACGATTTTTGTTCCTATAACAACGGTTAATTCTGGAGAAAATCATGACATAGAAATAAATATCAACCTTGATTCGCCAATAAGCATTAAAGTGAATAGAACAATCCAGTAGTCTGTTAACTATTGTAGTAAAAAATAGAATGAAATATTTTAAAATATTTTTTTATTTTAAAGGTGCACCACATTTGGCACAGAATTTTGACAAACTATCATTTTCCGCACCGCATTGAGGACAAATGTTAGTCGCATCAATTGTATTACTGGGATCGGCAAGCGTGTTAGGTGCAGGTTTTGGTTGTTGTTTTTTTTGCATGGCACCGCCAAGAAGCATACCTAATAACTGTGCCTCTGATTGTGATAATTCAGGTTTTTTGATGTGTGGTTTTGCTTTTTTAGCCATTGATTTTAAGATACTTCGCTCTAAACTGCTCAGACAACAACTAACAACCAGTAGTGCTAAAAATGAGGGCATAAAGAACAATAACATCGCCTCGCTGGCAAATATACCGATAAAACCTAATCCGAGACAGACAAATGCAAGAATTGCTATTGCGTTTGTTGCTTTTGACCAAGTATTTGCTTTTCTCTTGAACTTTGACCGCCATGGCTCTTCCATACGATCTACACATAGCTTGCATAAACCACCAATAGCACATTTACCGCATAATCCTCTATTGCAATTATTACATCTGAGAATATAATCCCTGCTTGAAGTTCTAGTTCCACAAACTTGGCAATTGTAGGTATAAATTCGATGATAACCCATTTTAAATCATTCTCGATCTTTACTAGCA
>WJKO01000571.1 GCA_014729055.1 Promethearchaeota archaeon
CCTTTGTATATTGCACCCATATCTATTGTAATTATATCACCCTTTCTTATTTCTTTATCTGTTGCGCCTGCGTGCGGATACCAAGAGTTTTTTCCGCTTGCTACGATTGTATCAAAAGACTTCTCTTCGGACCCCCTTTTTTTCATGTTATACTCTATAAACGCTGCTAGGTCATTTTCAGTCATACCCTCTTGGACAGATTCAATTGCCATATTCATCACAGCGTCGGAGATCTCTGCTGCCTTTTTTAAATATTCCAACTCTATATCATCCTTAATTGCTCGCATGTCGAGGATATAATCATCGATATTCTCAATTGAATCGCCGTCTAATAAACCAAAGTCTTTATTTATTTGGCTCTGTTGTGCTATTTTTGAAAACAAAGGACAGAAATTACCAAATTCACTAAGCGTTATTTTGGAATAATCAATGCCTACTTTATCAACATTAAAATCATATTTTTCTTGTAAATCTTCAACTGCTTGATTAATTGAATATCGATCTTCAGAGATTACAACTTCAACTTGAATATCTCTTAATTCATCTTTGGCTTTTTCGTATTCTAAATTGGGCACAATCAGTGCTCCAAAGTAAGCTCGATTTCCCGTTTTTATATTTTCTGAATATATAACCAAATGAATCTTACTTATGACTTTTAAACCTAAGAAATATCGAAGTGAAAAATCATCATTGATAATAATGATATCTAAATTGTGCGTCCTCATTTCTTTTTGAAGATTTCTAATTCTATTAGAATAAAATCGGAGGGTATCGGAATGATTTAACATGTTCTTTCTTATATCATTTTTAGAATTTAATTCATTTATGCATTTCTTTTATTCATTTTAGAATTTAATTCATGGATGCGAATTATAATATAGGAAAGTTATCCTACTCAGCAATCTGAGATAAAACCTTCGTATATCCGTCTGAAACTCCCGTATCATTTATTTTTGAAAAGTTTTTTAACAAAGAAAAGAAATTTAAATTGAGTAAAAATGACATTAGAGGATATAAAGAAGATTTTAATCGATTTAGATATTGATGAAATCGCCAATGCAGTGAAAGCTGAATTGGATGCGGGAACTGATCCCCAAAAGATACTTCAAGCATGCACGGAGGGAATGAATGAGATAGGACGTCTCTATGAAGAAAAGGAGTATTATCTTACGGAATTGGTACTTGCGGGAGAAACAATGAAGGAAGCTTTTGCGGTTTTAAAACCCCATTTGGAGGAGGATAAGGAATCTAAAGGTACCGTTGTATGTGCAACAGTTAAGGGTGATAATCACGATATAGGAAAAAATATTTTAGTCTCTCTGCTAATGTCCGCCGGGTATAATGTAGTTGACGCAGGAATGGATGTTCCTGAGCAAAAAATCGTAGACAAGGTTAAAGAATCTAATGCCCAAGTAGTAGCTCTCAGCTCACTTTTAACTATGACGGTTGAAGAAATTAGTACAGTTAGTAAAGCTCTTGAAGAAGCGGGTTTAAGGGATAAAGTCAAAATAATTGTTGGTGGAGCTCCCTTAAATATGGAGCTAGCTAAGAAGCTTGGTGCAGATGACTATGCGGATGACGCAGTAGATGGAATAAGGCATATAAAAGCTTTAATTGAAGCTGCATAGAATTTCGTAAATTCCTATTTAATTCCTTAATTCTTTAATTTATAGACGCAATTTGTGTAAGTTCTCCGAATTATTTTTCATTTTATTTTGTTTACAATAAATTAAAGGTTATTTTTATGGCTCAGAAAATAGAATTTTGGATTTTAACCAGTACCGAAGACCAAGCTTCTCAAACTATCAAGAAACATCTACTAAAACATTACGATTTTGAAGATTACCCTGAAACGGACGAATCTTTACCTATATGGGAGGGGTATCATACTTTTCTTCTAAAAAAAGAAAAACCTGATCAGACCATATTGGACCTTGTTAATATTCGTTTGGTTCAAACCGATAGACCATTGATACATGCAGATGAAAATTTGGATACTGCACAACTTCAAGAATTATATAAAGCTCATTTTATTATTTTTGCCAGTCGACATCGCTCAAAGTCGGGAATTCCGGCATTGTTAACCCATACCACGGGAAATTGGAATGACAGCGATGAATCTGGTGGTTCTCCAAACTCAATTGCAAGATCTAGTGGTGTTCTGCTCCGCTTGGCATACAAAAATCTCGTGAAATATGAAAACGAATATGATTTGTCATGGCGGGTTGATTTAGAAGTGAATCATCACGGACCGACCGAGTTAAGTTCGCCTTTAATTTTCATGGAGCTTGGAAGCTCAAAGGAAAAAGACACTCATAAAGGTGGTGCTGCTGCTGTTGGTGATGCTATTATCAATACAATACAAGATTATATAAGATTCTTGACAGAAAAAACGCAAATTAAAGATTATATTCGTAATCATGAAAAAATATTACAAGATGATCTTTACTTTTATATTAAAGAATCTTTAAAACCCTGTAAACTTAACTTTAGTCTCGGATTTGGTGGTTCTCATTACGCGCGGAACTTTTCCAAGGTATATGATGGTGATAATACCTATTATTTCTCTCATATTATACCAAAATATTACATAGAAGATTTTTCACAAGAACATTTAGAGATGATGATATCTCGTTCTATCGAACCTATAAAATCATTTACAATAGATTGGAAAGGAGTAAATTCTGCCCAAAAGCAAATCTTAATAAAATTATTTGATGAAAATGATTTAAAGATGGTAAAAACAAAGGATATCAAATAAATCTCTTCTAAAGCCGATTTTCGTTTTTTTCTCGCGAAAAGTTTAAAAATCCAAACAACAGTATGTTA
>WJKO01000572.1 GCA_014729055.1 Promethearchaeota archaeon
ATTCTAGCTCCTTTGCAATAAGATTTCTAATATACCCATGATAAACCATAGGACAATTTTTTCGCATTAATAATTGGCTATTTGGACCAATTAAATCATTTTGTTTTAATTGTTCTAACCAAATAATGGGATTTGGCACTTTAGCAAGTTCTTGAAAAACTTTTTTTATATATTTCAAATTTTGATTCATATATATCCTTAATTCAGAAAAATTTTCAGTTTGACCCTCTCGAACAATATTTTCTATCGTTTCATAATTTTCAACAATAAATGATGTTTCGATTTCAAGCTTCGATAACCAATTTTTTAAAAAGCTTTCAATTTCTTTAAATCCGTTCGTTGAATCAAATCCAATCAATTTAATACCCATTTTCTCATAGAATTTTTCTTCTAAACTACGGAGAGTGGTTTCTGATTGAGTAAATCCTTTCAATAAGAAGTGTTGTTTGTCCTCAGAAAAAGAAGACGTAAGACTTCTAAGGATCTCCATTTCCTTCAATCCATATCCCATGAATAAAACTGTGTTTTCATTAAATATATTGCGTATAAAATCTAGAACATCTTGTTTCTTATAAAGTTCTATATAGTCCGTAATTGTTAATACCATTGACTTTATGCTACGAATAGAACCATGTATATGAAATAATTTTCTCTTATAATCTCTTATTTCTCGATAACTGAAATGCTCTAGCTTATAGAGAATACGGTCGTTGTAATAAAAACCATAATTCTTATCAAAGTATTTGTCCCAATTTGTAGTGATACAAAATGCCTCAAATCTACTAATGATGTCATATATAGTGTCCTCATTGTAGTAGTCATTTTCGCTGTTTTTATAATTACATGCTTTCTCTAAGATTTTTCTGAGGAGTATATTATTATCCGCTATTATTGTCCTACATATGCTAATAGCTTTCAGCGTCTCCATCTCTTCAAGTACCTTGCGTTTGTCTAAATCAATCTCTTCTGAGTTGAATAATTCTAAAATAAAATTTTGTTTAAGTTCTTCCCAGCTCTGACAACCTACCAATCTCGAGATTCCCGCTCCAATGAAAATAACCAATCGATCTTCTTGTTTTGCCTCGATTATTTTTTTTGGGATTTCTGGAATCATAATATGTTTATCCACCAATAACGTCTCAGTAATTATCTTTAAATTTAATCATTTTTCTCGTACTATAAAAATTTTTATCTTTCCGATAGTATTTAAAATCGTTTTCTTGTTTTAATATTTATTAATTTATCCTAACGTTTTTCTGCTGGTTTGGAAAATTAACGAAAAATATAGGTTTATTTTGACGGAACGTCAAAAAAATTAGTATTTTTCATCTAAAACTTATCAAAAGTCACTATCTCCATCGTTAAAATCATCGCTTATAATAATTATACCATTACAGTGCGGACAAATTACTCCAAATCTGTTTTTAATCTGTGTATGTCCATCATAGACAGTCAATCCCTCTGATATGATCTCTTCCCATTCTTCTTTTTCTTCTTCTCCCATATTTGATAATTCTTCTTTAGTAGGGTAAGGGATTTCTCCACCTTTTACTTCAGTTTTTAAGGTTTTTATTTCCCAACTGCTCCATCTATGAACTTTTCTGCAATATGGACATTGTTGAGTGTGTCCCATAATCTCACGATTTTAAATATTATTATTGATAATTTTCATTTTTAATTTTGTTATTTAATGCAGTTTGAATATAAAGATCACCTTGCGAAAGCCTTTTAAAGTCAATACAATCAAATGGAATTAAATCAATTAGGAAGTTATCATTGTCAGATTCACATTCAATAGAAATTAAATCGCCTAATTTTTGATCATTCACTGTGATTAACCTATGTTTTTTCTCTATCTCGTGATGTATAGTTTGATCTCCCATTTGGGCGAAAACTTCTAATACTTCGTCTGGTTTAGATGCCTCTAACATTTTCAATTCTTGCTCAATAAATTTTTTATTTTTTCTTTCCATATCTCTATTTCGCATTGTGAGAATGATTTTACTGTTATTAATTTCTATTTTCATTAGGAATAAAACAATAAGTCACATATTTATTATTTTCTACTTTTTGTCAGCTCATTAGTAGCATTAAAAATTTGTGATATAATAAGAAAGAAGAATTGTTAAATTAGATAGAATGTATTAACCTATTAATAAAAGCTCGGGAAGAGAAGTGCGCTGGGGACATGAATGCTTGATAAATCTTGATCTTATTTCTCGATTATCTAACTTACCCGATCATTACATTTACTATAAATGATATCAACATAATAGAAGCCACAGATTTGCCAAATATATCTCTCTGAATAATAGGGCTGTTTAAATAAGCAATTCTCTAACTAATACTCGGACATGATGATCATTTGTTGCTAAATGAATGAAATTTAACATTCAGGAAGATTAGAGGAAAAAAGACGGGTTTTATCATTATCTTCATTTTTTGGCAATATAAACGGACATTTAATGCCTAAAATTGGGGGGATTCATATATCCCTCTTGATTCCTCATCAGAGAATGAGGAAACATAGTTCGCTGTTATGAATCCAATACACAAATAATGTATCCGCAGTTTCTATGATGTCGAAGGAATGTTTGAGTTCAATATGAATCCCTTTAAATTTTATAAGCGAAATTTTCACGCAGATCACTTCCTTTCATCGTGATGATTTCCTTCATTCAAACTTTGTAGTATGTGTTTTAGTAAAGCTTTGCCCCAATACAAGTTACACCTTCTTCAATTAACTACATTATCTCAAATCTGAGAAAGTCTGGATAGATTTTCTGACGTTAAAATGTGCTTAAAATAACTTATCAAACGTCAAGTTCTATGAAAAAGGGAATATGGTCATGTTGGAAAAGTTCCAAGAAATATCCTAAGAATATTTCCAACAGATTTTTACTAAAATGAAATCTACTTCCGCCCCGTAACGCCACCGCATTATCCCTTATTTTTATCCTATTCGTGGAAAGGTCAGTTTAGATAATTCAGAACTCTATTATGGAAATATTTACATATCAAAGATATGCTTCTCCCGTTCTCGTAATATTCCAAAATAGATTTTATAATATAAGCAGTCTGTAATTCTTTATCAATTATTTAAATA
>WJKO01000573.1 GCA_014729055.1 Promethearchaeota archaeon
ATCAGTTCTGAGGCTTATACCTTCCACCCCATCCTCACACCTCAACAATTCATGGACGGTGAGTGGCCGGAAGAGGAAGAAAAGCATGGTGATGGCTTTCAGGTGGGCGATATGGTACGAGACATCATCTCAGGGCAAACGGGAATGATAATGTCTTTTGATTATTCAGGCTACCCAGAAGTTATATTCCCTGAATGTAGAAATCCATTAATGTTTGATCGAAAATATCTTGAATTGTTGTATCGACCAGAGAAGAAAGAACAGCCATTAACCTTTAATGGGCTCCCCGTTTCCATCGAAGACGATAAGATAACGATTGGCTTAATAACCTTTCGGAAAGAATGGATTAGAGCGTTACTCCAGGTCTTTGAAATCGCCGAGAGAAACGGACGGGATATAGACGAGCTATACGATTTTCTTGATAATAACAAGGAAAAACTTGGATTATGAAAAAATTAAAAGTGTTAGAAAAGGACCTTAAAAGTCCTTATCAAAGGTTTCTTTACGATGTGACTCCAGGAAAAAAATACATAGCTCATGATTTTGATCCTGATGTTACCAAAGATTACGCTCCTGGTCTGTATGCTACTGATATTGAGGGGCTACCGCATTCTTGGAGTATCCATAAAAGATGTTTTGAAGTTGAGGTTTCAGGACGGTCAGTTATTTACGATCAGTATAAGCAAAGATTTGAACATCAAACTTTCATAAGAGAGGTTTTCAAAGATGAGCTGATAGCAACGGCTAAAGCAAAAGAGTCTGAACTTGGATACAAGCTAAGTGAAGTTCTTTTCCCTGTTAACCCCTTGTTTATAGATGCCGGAGAGGTAACAGATGTAGATGTTGCCAACTTAAAGAAATGGATTGCGATTGGGGATTCGGTTTTAGCTTCGGTTAGGACTCCTGTTTGGGATTCGGTTTTATCTTCGGTTAGAACTTCGGTTTGGGATTCGGTTTTAGCTTCGGCTTGGGATTCGGTTGAGGCTTATATTTCCTCTCTTTTTCCAAATATCAAAAAACGGAAATACATTGATCATAAGGAAGGCGTAAACCCGTTTCAGCCAGGCATCGATCTATGGAATAGGGGATTACTTCCTTCTTATGATGGTAAGACGTGGAGATTACATGCAGGGCCAAAAGCTAAAATTGTTTACGAATTATGAGAACAGCAACTATTTACTTCAAACGATTTGGTATTGAAAAGGTCTGGTGGAAGAAGAAACACCGCCCGATATACCGACCTAAGTGTACCAATGAGCAAGTACAGCGAGCGAGGGAGCGTATGGTTAGTGGGAGGTAACGGCTGGCGGTATGCGGTTGTTGCTACATAAATAGCAAATAGTTGAATTAAAAAATAAAAATATTATGACATCCCCTAAAAAACAGAGGCAAATTTGGAAAACAAGAAAGGAAGTATTTGGCAGTTCTAATATAGATGCTGAAAAAAACACGAAAGCAAGCAATGTCGGATTACCGCTTGTTAACAATTCATTGCCTGTACGATATTGTCCACAATGTGGTGAGCCTCTTAGACATAAAAGACATAAAACATGGTGCGAACATTATGAGCAATGATCGCTAACGGCTGGTGGTATGCAGTCGTTATTTTTTACGGATTTGAAAAACAAACATTAAAAGTAATGTTATGAAAGAAAAACGAAATCAAATAATTGCGATGCTTTACCAGAACATGGATAAAGTAGATGCAGACGAAACATTGAAACTGATTGATGAATTTAGCGATATAGTAAAAAATAATGCTGTATTACCGCATGTTAGCGGTAGTTACTCCATTAATTTTGGAGGACACTGCAAAGCTAAATTACAAATTAAGAACGGTGAACCAAATGTTGAAGCTGCAATGAATGGTTGGGGCGATGGTATAAGTTTAAGCGATATTAAAGTTGAAAAACTGTAATTACCGCTAACGGATAATAATATGAATAGTGCGTCCTCGCATACGCATTAACTTAAATACGAGATATAAACCTCCACGGATTGCGAGCGTGGGCAAAAATTAATAAAATGATACATGCAAGAAAAGATTACGACAGGATTCAAGACCCAGCAAACAAGATTGCTGAAGATGAGCCAGTTTTTTTATTAAGAGCAAAAGACCAAACTGCACCCGGAATTTTAATGAAATGGGCAACCGAATTAATTAACCGAGGTGGCGATAAAAAAATGGCGAAGATGGTCACTGACCATGCAGTTAAAATGGTTGAGTGGCAAGAAAAGAATGGATGTAAGCTACCTGACTTATAGCGGATAAGTCAAAAACTTCAAACGAGCTACAGCGCATTATTTATATTATGTGTTGTAGCATCGTTTTAATGAACTACAACGGCTTGCGGTATGGTTAGTAAAGCCACCCACTACCGCTGCCACAACGAACGAAACTTTAATTGGCTTTATTAACCATGACCGCTTGTTATAGGCGTTTAAATTGTGAACCATGAAATGTCAAGTATGTAAAACAAATGAAGCAGAGCCCAACAGCATTGTGTGTGGGGATAGATGTAATAAGATTAGATTAGAAATAAACAGGTTGTCAAGGAAATATACACCAACAAACGGATGTGATAATTGTTGGGGTGATTTGCACCAAGGGTGTGCAGAGAAATGTAGAGAAGAATTTAGAAAATCACACGAGTTTGTGAAGGAGCTATACGGTCTTGTGCGTGAGCTACTTTAAATACCCCATAACGGATGGCAAATAAACACAGTAAAAAATATGAAAGCAGAAATATTAAAAATAGCTAAAGACCTTGAAAACGGCACAATAGATTCAAAAACAACACAAACCCTTTTATTGGGTTTATTTTCTGTTAGTAACCGAAGGGAACTGTTAATTGACGTTTTGTCTAAAATGTATGACTTTGAATTACTGAGTGAAATTGAAGTAACTGAAATTGAACGTAGGATTGATAACGCCAATTTATAGTTGCTAACGTTAAATGTAAGGGTAGTTGGGATTTGAAACTGCTACCTCCAGAATAGAAATAACTTAAATTAGAGACATGAAGCAACAAAATACAGATAAGCCCCAATTACCTTTACATAGTGCTATAGATAGTGCTTGTTTGTGGGTAAAAGACAGCAACGGCAACGAATTAAATTGCGGCTTTGTATTTACCTACAATGAACGGGAATGGCTTATTAAATACGACACTAAAGATAAACAATACATTGCGGTTGAAAGAGAACGAACCAGTAGCGGTTTGATTAGTTGGAGAAATGAAGATTGGATAAAAAGAGTTGCGAAATATACTACAATTATAGGTTATGTATTGGATGAATCAAACCACGAGCTTATTGAGCGGTGGCAGCATTACCTATAACGGG
>WJKO01000574.1 GCA_014729055.1 Promethearchaeota archaeon
AATAAGTAAATGATCTGTTCCCACTCCAGTAGCATTACTAGGTTGCCAGTTCTGATTTGCCCTTGAGCTGACATTCGTATTTGAATTTAATAAAGGTGAATCTTGCTCGAATTGATATTGAGTATTATAATCGCTATCAAATGTAAAATTAAAATCACCATAACTGATCTCACTTGGAGATGTATCAACTGAAATATTGAATTCATCTTGTTGATTAGAACATGATGACTGATTTAGTAAATAGGTTTTTACCGTCTTATTATTTCCAGAACCAGTCCACGATGTCTCTAGATCAGTAAGACTTGAGCTTTCTATGTCATGTATTTGAACATTTTCAATTTCATCTAGTCTTAGATTCTCTGAGATGAGTATTCTGGAATTTATAAATATAGGAAACAGCATTATTACTGAAAATAGTGCGGCATAAAATATTTTACGATATGGATTTCTGTGATTTGAATACATCTAACTATATACACCAGTATAATTTCTTTTTATTGATAAAAGGTCTTTTTCAACAATATTTTAAAAAATCTGTCCTTTGTTTTAAACCTTTTAGTACAATCTTTGGAATAGAATTTCGTCGAAATAAACAAAGTAATTTGGATCAACTTTTGAATTTCCTTATAAAAAAGATAAGAGAAAAATTTGATCAAAAATCAAAATCTAAACAAATTTTGATATTAATCAAAATCAAAATCTAAATAAATGTTTGTTAAACAGCCACACCTAATAGTTCACCGATTAAATACGAAACACCGAATGCAAATCCTCCAGCAACTAACATTTCAGCACCCCCTTTAAGCCAATTAATCCCAGTTACGTACTTTTTTAAAGCACCTACTAAGAAAAGTCCGAGGAAGGTTACTATCGTAGCTATCCAAAAAATAGTCATTGGTGGCAGAAATTGGAAAATTAAATAAGGTAATGTTGGAAACGAGGCACCCGCTATAAACGCGAAAAATATTACGAATGTTTCTTTTATTTCGCCCTCTTGTTCGATCTCAGCAATACCTAATTCATCGATGACCATTTCCTTGACCCATAAGTCAGTATTGCTTGTGATTTTATCAACAATTTTATCCAAGGTGTCTCCAGAAAATCCTTTTTTTGCGTAAATCATACGTATTTCTTCCTTCTCAATGTCTGGGCATAATTTTATTTCAAGCCGTTCTTGTTTGATTTCATTTTGATAATAATCTCTCTCACTTTTTCCACTAACATATTCACCCGCAGCCATGCTTAAAGCTCCTGCTATTGTTGCTGCCAATAATGTGATTAATATTGTTGTTGGTGTTTGATCTGCTCCCGCTATTCCTGCAAGCAAAGCGAAAACCGATACGATACCATCATTTGCACCAAAGACGACTTGCCGTATTATCTCGCCCCCTTCAATGTGGGATTTATCTTCAAATGCCTTCTCCATTGTTATTCTACCTCCTTATAGAAAACGACATCATGTTTACACACAGGACAAACGTCTGTTGGTTTTTCATCGATAACTAAATTACCACATACTCTGCATACCCAGATTTTGGCGACACTGAAGTCCTTTCCAGAATTTAATTGATCAATCGCAGCTTGTAGCGTTTCTGCATGTGTCATTTCTACTTCTTTAGCCCATTCGAATGATAATTCTGCAACTTGTGCATCTTCGTTGTTAAGTTCACTTTTCATATTCTTTATAAACCCAGGATACATGTCTTCAAACTCGTATGTTTCCCCTTTTAGAGACTCTTTAAGATTTTCCATAGTAGTTCCAATCTGTATCTCTTCAATTTCTGGCTCAAAATCAATATTATTTAATTTAAGGGCTCGCTTATGATTATTTAAATGAACATTTTCACCTTCAACAAGTGCTCTAAATATACGGGCGATATTCGGTAGGCTTTCTTGTTCTGCGACTTCAGCATATTTTTTGTATTTATTGATTGCGTTGAATTCGCCCGTTATTGCATCCTTAAGATGTTTAATGGTCTTCTTCATAGTACTTATCATTTAGATTTTTAATTATAACAAGATTTTGTTTTTAAATTATAACAAGATTTAGAGGGATTTCTTCTTGAATGCCAGTATTTAGCATAAAAATTGACCTCCATTTTTCTTAAGATAGCGAATTTCTTTATATTAATTAGATAAAAAGAAAAAAAGGAAAATGATGAGATCTAAAATGTTAGAAGATTATATGGTTGAAGGTGATTGGGCAGGATCGTTTGCTAATGTGTATAATGCCTTTTTAGAGTGGTTTACAAGTTTAGATTCAAGCGGGCAGCTGATATCAGGAATCTTAATAATTTTAGGTTTGATTTTAGTAGGATACATGGTTTATGGAATATTATGGCTTGCATTCCAAATTATGAAGTTTTCAATAATTGCAACTATAATTTTACACTATATGGGCTACGTTTTAGTGAAATTGCTTGTCGTATTTTTCATAAACTATTCAGAAGTGAACAATCAGTGGGAAAATTCAACCGAAAATATAAAATGGTTCTGGAACCAGATGTATCCGTCTGATAAAGTGCAATCTCAGAAACAAAAAATAACAAAAAAAACAGGGCTTGCAAAACAGCAACTTAAAGCAAATGCGGAGTCTTCTGCTACTGAGAAATTAAATACAAGAGTGAAACCAAAAGTATTTTACGTAGGTGATAATGTTTCAAATATGTTTTGTACACATTGTGGAACGCGCTTCACCGACCGAATGATTGAAATGATGAGAAATAACATGGTGTGTTTCTGCGAAAAGTGCGGACAGATGTTTGTTACACCACATGAACAGAATATGAGTTTATTTAGTTGAATTAATTAATTTTATTTCTATTTTTTCTAAATCCTGATAGGTTAGTTTTTGCAAGGTTTTATAAGGAATAAAGAAGAATAAAAAAACACTCCGCAAGGCAATCTCGTTTCTATTACACGAAGCGAACACACACAATTGCCAAGCGGAGTTCCTATTAGATTTTTGTCGATATTAATCCGGTGTGGGAATTAACAATCTAAAGGTGGTTGGCTCTTTGATTAGTATTTACAATGAATATTTTATCGTCTAAATTACACGTAGTTTTGCATTTTCAGTGATTAAAGTGTCTGTTTACAGCATATTACCGTTGATCTTGTGAATTCCTAATTCAACGAAATTTCTTCGCAGAGGAATCAAATATTTTTTAATGTAAATATATTTGACTTAAGTTGAGTTTAATTCTTAAATTTTTAAATGAGTTGGTCGGTAAGATGCGAGCTTTTAGTTTTGTGTCGCCTAGTAATAATCGAAATTATAAGAGAACAAATATAGCCATTTAGTTTTGCTCTTTGATAGCTTCGACAAAATCCCTAAAAGGAATACCTTGTGATCTTTTTTGTGTCGGGCAAAACAAAAGACAATTTTTTTTAAAGAAACAAGATTAATTTCAATACAAAATGAAACTTGAACGAGATGAAGAATATTATAGAGAGATCTGCGATCTAATAGACGAGAATACATGGATTATTTCAGATACGCATTTTGACCACGCTAATATGCTTAAATATGAACCAATACGCCAGAGAATGGCAGAGAAGAACCATACGACCATTGAAAAATATATGATGAAAGAATGGAACAAATTGGTACAATTTAATGAGACTATCTTTCATTTAGGAGACTTTGCTTGGAAAAATATTAGTATGTGGGCTCAGACTGTAGCCGGTAAAGGTATTTTAATGTACGGAAATCATGATCATGGCTCTATAACAAAATATACATCTAATTCGTGGTCATTGATCAGAGATGCAGTTGTTGATTTGGATGATAAAATACATGTAATTCCCATATCTCGAAAACAACTTTATAAGACTCAAGCGAACTTTTTAATAAAGGAAATAATGGGCAAACGCATTATGTTTTCCCACCTCCCCTATTTAGATGATTGTGAGTATGATTTAAAGTTTCAAGATGCCCGCCAGTTTCTATATAGCATGTTTACTTCATATGATTGTGAACTTAACATCCATGGTCATATTCATGGAAATACGGCGAATTGTCCAAATTGTATGAATTTAAGCGTGGAACAAACAGATTTCAGACCAATTCGACTCCATAAATTGATAAAGAAGTTCTTTAAGAATCTCTAAGGTTATGTTTATGAAATTAATATTCAATGTCATCATACATAATGGGAATTTTTTGTTTAAGTTCTTTAAGCAAAGGTCTCATTAACTGATGCATTGATGGATGAGCATCAGGAGCCGTTCTTAACCGAAAGATATTACGCCATTCACGGTGATTGGTGGAAACCACAATTTCAGTTTTTACATCTATTGGCAAGACTCCGCGTGCAATTTGCGTGGAAACTTTCGCCTTTCTAAGATTAAGGTATTTCTCTTCCGCATTGACCATAGCATTATACCATTTCTCATATTCTGGTGTATTCTGCTTCAAGTTTGGTGGTCGGACGAATGTTATCTCATTTTCAAATTTATCTTTAGAATAGTCGACATATCTTGTGCTTTCTTGTGCGAAACTTGCCAGTCTATGGCGCACAATCTCGTGAGTAAATCCTCTATTACAAACAAAGTGAATCGTCATCATTCCGCCGTGTTCTAACATAGCCCCGTGCCGATTCTTAATTAACATTTTTAACAATCTGGTGTATGAATCCTCAGAAATCTTATCCTCTGATTTATAACAAACACGTGCTATCTTTTCGATGAATTTGAGGATCTTAACACTCTCTTGAAATGCACCCAAAGACCAAATCTCGTAATATGGGTCAATTATATTTACCATAATCAGATTAAGTAGCAGATCCAAAATAAATCTCGCTATTAAATCGCTATTAAATAACAAATAAATCTATATTTAGCATTTTTAAAAATAAAATTATGCCATTATTGCTCCTTTTTTCGATTATTCAACAATCCGATGGCTTGTTTCCGCGGCATGTTCAATAGATTCATTAATTTCTTTGTATCTAATTTCTGTACTTGTTCCCAATTAGTAATACCCTTATTAAATAATAGAATCAACATGTCTCGGTTAATATCCTTAAAGGATTTAGCAAGCTTAACAAGATTTTCGGTTATACCATAATTCACCTTATAATAAAAGTTGTCAATGATATGATTCAATTTCGTGTATATTTGCATTTTCTTGTGATTGAATGAGTCTATTTTGATATTGGCAAAGGTTTCACAAAAAGTACTCATAAATTTTAATATCCTCGTGGTATATTCTATGTAATTTTTTACGTCAATCATATATAATCTGCTTTTTTCTCCCTCTTGGGTCATTTTATCTATGATTTTTTCATAAATTTCTGTCACTAGCTTACCCTCAGTACGAAGTTCCAAAATTTCCTGAGGATGAGGGGGTATATGTCGGCTTTCTTGGATAATTAATTCAATT